>NZ_JALPSY010000037.1:0-45006 GCF_023218005.1 Gordonia sp. C13 | reverse complement strand
GGGGGGGGGGGGGGGGGGGGGGGCGGCCCCCCGGGGGGGGGGGGGGGGGGGCCCCCCCCCCCCCCCCCGACGCGATGACCACCAGCGTCACGATGACGCCGATGAGCGCCGCCAGCATCGTCAGCACACGCCAGATGTGGAGGCGCGCAGGCGAAGCGTCGGTGGTGTTCGGAGAAGCGATCGGGGTCGCGCCGGTACTGGGTCCTGCAGCGGCGGACGCGACTGTGTTCGACGCAATGTGGGGTGAGGCCATGACCTTTCACCACTTTCGATTGTCCGGGGCCAACTTCGACCATGACGGCCTGCGGTTCACAGACCGGAGCGGACTCGCCCGGTTCTGGTACTGCAGTGATAAATGTGTCATAAGTTACCCACGTTGCGGTGGTTCCCCTCACGCGTGTCGCGATAACGAAACCGCAACGCGGCGGACGGCAACCCTGAGATCCTACGAGTCACACATCGAAGTCGGGGGCGGAAGATGAAATTGCCGAACGGATTCCGGATGGACGCGCGCTCCGCGTGGCTCGTCCTCGTCGCGTGCTTGTCCGTGAGCATGGTGGTAGCAGCGATGGCGGCACTCAACACGGCACTGCCCGACATCGCCGTCGACACCGGTGCCGACGCCGGTCAGATGACGTGGATCGTCGACGGCTACACGCTCGCCCTCGCCGCCCTCTTGCTGCCCGCCGGTGCGATCGGTGACCGCTTCGGACGGCGCGAGGTCCTCATCGTCGGTCTGGTGCTGTTCGGGCTCGCGTCGCTCGCCGCGATCTGGGTCGACGGCCCGGAACAACTGATCATCACCCGCTGCCTGGCCGGCGCAGCCGCCGCGCTGATCATGCCGACGACGCTGTCGCTCATCACCTCCGGGATGCCGGACGGCCAGCGAGCCGTCGGCATCAGCATCTGGTCGGCGATCGCCGGTGGCGGTGCGATCGCCGGTTTCCTCGTGACCGGCCTCCTGCTCGAGTTCTTCTCCTGGCATTCGATCTTCATCACCTTCGCCGCGTCATCGGGCGTCTCGGCGCTGCTGTGCTTCACCATCGGCACGTCGAAGGACACCGATCCCGGCCGCTTCGACATCCCGGGCACCCTGTGCTCGGTCCTGGCGATAGCCGGCGTGGTCTTCGGTCTCCTGGAGGCGCCTCACCGCGGGTGGGGCGATCCGTTGGTACTCTGCTGCCTCGTCGGTGGTCTCTTCCTCGCCGCACTGTTCGTGGTCGTCGAGGTGCGTTCGGCCTCCCCGCTCTTCGATGTCCGACTGCTCCGCAACCGGGCCTTCGGTTCGGGATCGCTGTCGGTGGCGGTGCAGTTCCTCGCCTCCTTCGGCATGTTCTACCTCGTCCTGCAGTTGCTGCAGCTGGTGTTCGGCTACTCCCCGCTGCAGTCCGCCGTGGCGCTCATGCCGTTCGTCGCCGGCGTCGGGATCTTCTCACTCCTCTCCAACTGGCTGGCGGTGCGGCTGGACTCGCTCAAGTTCGTGATCGCCGGCGGCGCCCTGCTGTCCGGGATCGGCCTGACCCTCATGGGTCTGATCCGGGTCGGCGACTACTGGACACTGGCCGCGATCCTGGCGGTGGTCGCCATCGGCATCGGCCTCGCTTCCGCCCCGGCGACCACGGCCATCATGTCCAACACACCCCTCGACAACCAGGGCGTCGGTTCGGCGATCAACGACACCGCTCGCGAGATCGGTGCGGCCATCGGTATCGCGATCGCCGGTTCCATGGTCGCCGCCGGCTACAAGGCACGGATCGGACCGACCGCGGACCTCGCCCGCGAGCAGCTCACCGCCGCCGGACAGCAGCAGATCGCCGCGGGTGACCCGACCGGCGGTCAGGCCACCATCGCCCAGGCCGAACAGGCCGGAACACTCATCGAGCGTTCCCTCGCCGAGGCGAGGGTCGTCGTCGACAATCTGTCCGCGCAGTCCGGCGAGCTCGCCGACGAGATCGCCGACGGCAGTCAGGCCGCCTTCGACGTGCCGTTCGAGCACGCGTCGTTGATCCTGGGCGGCATCATGCTCGCCAGCGCCGTCGTCCTGTTGTGGATCACTCCGCGTCGCGTCGTCGAGGGCCCGGTCATCACGAGCCGGACCGGCGACTTCGAACCCGATCCCGACCTCGACGACACCTACGCCCGCGACTGACGCGTAGCCGGTCTGCGCGTACTCTTTCTGCGGTGCTCACCGTGGACAGTGTCGCCGGCTGCATCGTCAGCATCGCCGGCCTCGTCGTGGTGATCGTCGCAACCCTTGCCGCGCAGCGTGTTCCGGCCGTCGTGGTGGCGGCTCCGGTCGCCGGGTTGCTCATCCTGCTCGGTCTGACCGACCTCGACGCCGCGGCCGACGAGGTCATGACGATGGCCCCGACCATCGGCTTCCTCGCCGCGATGCTGGTGGTCGCGGACGTGTGCGCCCGCGAAGGCGTCTTCACCTGGGTCGGGACGGTCCTCGCCGGCTGGAGCCGAGCCTCGCCATACCGGCTGCTGCGCATCGTTTTCGTGGCCGCGGCGGTGACCACCGCCATCCTCAGCCTCGACACCACGATCGTGCTGCTGACGCCGGTCGCCGTCGCCACCGCGCGCCACATCGGCGCACGGGTGACCCCGATCGCCTTCTCCAGCGCCCATCTGGCGAACACCGCGTCGACGCTGCTGCCGGTCTCCAACCTGACCAACCTGCTGGCGTTCTCCGCCACCGGGTTCGGCTTCCTCGGCTTCACCGGGGTGATGTTGGCGCCGTGGATCGCGGCGATCCTCGTGGAGTACCTGATCTTCCGGTGGTACTTCGCCGGCGCACTCGGCAGTCCCACGCCCGGCGATCCCGCGCCTCGACCCCCAGACGCACAGCCCCGGCCGGACGCGCCTCGGCCGACCCTTCTGCTCGTCGGCCTGGCCCTGTTGCTCGTCGTGTTCGTGGTCGCCGAACCGTTCGGTGTACCGCTCGCCGCAGTCGCCGGGGTGGGCGCGGTGCTCTTCACGCTGCCCGAGCTGCTCCGCTCCCCGATGGCCACGCTGCGCAGCACCGTCACCGCGGTGAACATCCCGTTCCTGGGGTTCGTCGCCACGCTCGGCGTCGTCATCCTGCCGGTCCGCGACGGCCCGCTCGGCGACTGGATCGGCGGACTCATACCGTCGTCGTCGACGCTGCTCGGCATCCTGGCGGTCGCCGTTCTCGCCGCGGTCCTCGCGAACTTGGTCAACAACCTCCCGGCGACGCTGCTGCTGATCCCGCTGGTGGCCCACGACCCCGGTCTGGTCATGGCGATGCTGCTCGGCGTCAACATCGGCCCGAACCTGGCCTACTTCGGGTCGCTGGCCAACCTGCTCTGGCGGGAGATCATGCACCACGACGTCGCCGCCCCGACCTCACGCGAGTACCTGAGGCTCGGCGCGCTCACCGTCCCCGCGACGCTGGGTGTCGCCGTGCTCGCGCTGTGGGCGAGCCTGCAGCTCACCTGAGCGACCCCTCCGCTCCCTCAGGTGCGAGCGAAGCACCTCTCCGCTCCCTGAGGTGCGAGCGCAGCACCTCTCCGCTCCCTGAGGTGCGAGCGAAGCGAGCCACGAAGGGCCTGGCGAGACAATGTCACCAGGCCCTTCGTGGCTCGTCGCTATCGCTCCTCGCACCTCAGGGAACGAGAAGGTCCACGCGCTACCGCTCCTCGCACCTCAGGGAACGAGAAGGTCCACGCGCTACCGCTCCTCGTACCTCAAGGAGCGAGAAGGTCCACGCGCTATCGCTCCTCGCACCCAGGGAGCGAGAAGGTCCGCTCGACTAGACGGGAGTGCTCTCCTTGGCCGCCTCGGCCTTGGCCCAGCGGTAGTCGGCCTTGCCGGCCGGCGTGCGCTTGACCTCGTCGACGAACACGACGGTGCGCGGGACCTTGTAGCGGGCGAGGGTCTCGCGGCAGTGTTCCTGGATCTCCTCGAGCGTCGGCTCCTCGGCGCCCTCGGCGAGCGAGATCACCGCGGCGACCCGCTGGCCGTACTTCTCGTCGGGGACCGGGACAACCAGCGCGTCGGCGACGGCCGGGTGCCCGTGCAGGGTGGCCTCGACCTCCTCGGCGTAGACCTTCTCGCCACCGGTGTTGATGCACTGCGAACCGCGGCCGAGGAAGACGATCGAGCCGTCGGCCTCGACGGTGCCCATGTCACCCAGGATCGAGATGCGGGTGCCGTCCGGCAGCGTCGGGAAGGTCTTGGCGGTCTTCTCCTCGTCCTTGTAGTAACCGAGGGGGACGTTGCCGATGCGCGCGATGTACCCGACGTTGCCCGAGCCCGGCTCGATCTTGTTGAGGCTCTCGTCGACGACCATCATCTTGTCGGTCGGCGGCACCTTGAGGTTGCCGTTGTCGTCCATCATGATCTCGCCGTCGTTGCCCGACTCCGACGCGCCGAAGTTGTCGCGCAGCACCAGATCCGGCTTCACCGCGAGCATGCGGTCGCGCACGTGCTGCGACCAGATGGCGCCACCGGAGGTGATGGAGAACATCGACGACAGGTCGACCTCGTCCTTCCGCTTCTCCAGTTCCTCCACGAGCGGCATACCCATGGCGTCGCCGACGATGAGGACGATGTTGACCTTTTCCTTCTCGACCTCGGTGACGATGGCCTCCGGGTCGAAATCGCGCTGGATCACCAGGCGACCGCCGAGGGTGAAGAACGTGAACAGCGAGTACGACGCCGCGCCGTGCATGAGCGGGGCCGCGAGCAGGAAGGCGATGGACGGGAAATCCTTGACCGCGGTGCCGATCTCCTCGAGGTCCTTGCGGGCCTCGCCGTAGGGGTTACCACCCGAGAGCGGCTTGCGGAAGAAGTCGTCGTGCTGCCACATGACGCCCTTGGGGTAACCCGTGGTGCCGCCCGTGTAGAGCAGGTACAGCTCTTCGCCGTTGCGCGGCTCGAAGTCGCGGTTGTCCGGCTTGGAGTGGGCATCGGCGAAGGACACGATCTCGACCGTGCGCCCGTCGGGCAGGTCGGCTGCCGCCCGGGTGAGCTCCTCGACGACGTCACCGATGACGAACACCGTTCGCACGGTGGGCGTCTCGGCGAGTAGCGTGGCGACGCTGCGCTGGTGTTCGGGGAGCTCGACGATGATCGCGCGCGAGTCGGAGTTGTCGAAGATGTACTGCAGTTCGGCGTTGGTGTACCGGTAGTTGATGTTGACCGGTACCGCGCGGACCTTCAGCAGGCCGAGGAGGCTCGTGACGTGTTCGACGCTGTTCTTGAGGAACAGGGCGACGTTGTCGAAGGCGCCCACTCCGGCACCCGCGAGCAGGTGTGCCACCTGGTTGGACAGCTTGTCGAGTTCGGCATAGCTGATCTGGCGGCCCTGATAGCTGAGCGCGATCCGCTCGGGCACCGAATCGGCGACCGTCTCGAAGACATCGGCGAGGTTGAACTTCATTCTGCGCGCTCCTCGTTCTCAAGAGTGTTGTTGCACTGGACTGGCTGGTCGGGACTGATGTGGGCGGTGCGTACGGTTCCGGTCATGCGGTGAGCACCAACCCGCTTGTGGGAACGCCGGTTCCGGCGGTGACGACGACCTTCTCGGCGTCGTCGACCTGGTTGACGGAGGTTCCGCGGATCTGACGGACGGCTTCGGCGATGCCGTTCATGCCGTGGATGTAGGCCTCGCCGAGCTGACCGCCGTGGGTGTTGAGCGGTAGGCGGCCGCCCACCTCCAGGGCACCGGGTTCCCGGACGAAGTCCTTGGCCTCCCCGCGTCCGCAGAAGCCCAGCTCTTCGAGCTGGAGCAGCGTGTACGGGGTGAAGTGGTCGTAGAGGACGGCCATGTCCATGTCCTCGGGACCGAGGCCGGACTGCGACCACAGCTGCCGTCCGACGAGCCCCATCTCGGGTAGGGATGCCAGTTCGTCACGGTAGTAGCTGGTCATGATGAACTGGTCGGCCGCCGAACCGGCTGCGGCCGCGGCGATCACGGCCGGCGTGTGCGGCAGGTCCTTGGCCCGCTCGGCCGACACGATCACCAGGGCGACACCGCCGTCGGACTCCTGGCAGCAGTCGAGCAGATGAAGCGGCTCGGCGATGTACCGCGAATTCTGGTGGTCTTCCAGGGTGATCGGCTTCTCGTAGAAGAAGGCGTCGGGATTGACCGCGGCATGCTTGCGGTCGACGACCGCGATACGGCCGAAGTCCTCGCTGGTGGCGCCGTAGTCGTGCATGTACCGCTGGGCGATCATCGCGACGAACGCCGCCGGTGTCGACAACCCGTGCGGGTAGCTGAAGGCGTTCTCCGTGCCCGAGGAGTTCTCCTGGTTGGCGACCGCCGAATTCACCTGTCCGAACCGTAGTCCCGACCGCTCGTTGAACGCGCGGTAGGCGACGACGACGTCGGCGACCCCGGTCGCCACCGCCATCGCGGCCTGCTGCACGGTCGCGCACGCTGCGCCGCCGCCGTAGTGGATCCGCGAGAAGTAGGTGAGCTCGGGGATTCCGACGGCCCGGGCGACCGAGATCTCACTGTTGGTGTCCATGGTGAACGTGACGAGACCGTCGACGTCGGCCGGCGTGAGACCCGCGTCGGCGATCGCCGCCGACACCGCCTCCGCCGCGAGCCGCAGCTCGCTGCGCCCGGAGTCCTTGGAGAACTCGGTGGCCCCGATGCCGGCGATCGCCGCTTGTCCGGACAGCCCGCCCATCAGTGCCCCTCCCCTTGCGTCGCATCCGAGGCGCCCTCGCCGATGGTGAGGGTCACGGTCGAGATGACGTGCTTGCCCAGCGAATTGGTTCCGGTGACGGCGACCGTCAACAGGCCGTCGTCGGCGACCTCGGTGACCTCACCGGTGAAGGTGACCGAGTCGTAGGCGTACCACGGCACGCCCAGTTTCAGTGCGATGGAGCGGATTCGGGCGGTGGGCCCGGCCCAGTCGGTGACGAATCGTTCGACCAGACCGGTGTCGGTCAGGATGTTGACGAAGATGTCCTTGGACCCCTTGGCCTGCGCGAGGTCGCGGTCGTGGTGCACATCCTGGAAGTCGCGGGTGGCCAGTGCCGTCGCGACGACGAAGGTCGGGGTCGCGTCGATGACCAAGGGCGGCAGGGTGGTTCCGACGCCCACCGCCGGAGTGGCGACACTGGTCATGCTTTTCCCCCTTCACTCGCCGGTTCCCAGGCGTACAGCGTCCACGCCGGCGTTCCGGCCTCATCGCGGGCCGGGAAGTCCAGGAAGGTCGCCCGGACCGACATCCCGATCTCGACGTCCTCCGGTTCGACGCCACGCAGTTCACCCAGCATCCGCACACCTTCGTCGAGCTCGACAAGGGCCACGACGAACGGCAGCTGCCGGCCGGGGACCTTGGGTGCACGATGAACGACGTAGCTGTAGACGGTTCCGGTTCCCGAGGCGACGACGTAGTCGGTCTCCGGGACCGATCCATCGGCCTCTCGTGGCTTCCAGGTAGCCGGGACCGGCGGATGACGCAGGGCGCCCTCGCCGTCTCGCTGGATGCGCAGTTCGTGTGCGGCGACACCTTCCCAGAAGAAGGCGGTGTCCCGCGAGACGCTCGGCTTCAGCAGACGCGCCGGGTCGAGATCGTCGGGCACCGACGAAACCGGCTCGGGTGCAGCGTCCTTCGCAGCCGGGCGGAACTTCAGGATGCGGAACCGCATCTCCGCGACGACCTCGTCGGTACCGTTCTCATCGGGCACCGACCACACGTTGCGGGTCGTGAAGAACCAGCCCTCGCCGAGCGCGGTGTTCTTGGGGCCGACGATCTCGACGAGTTCCGCCGACAGCGACACCTGCTCACCCGGCCGGGTGTAGCGGTGGTAGACGGTGTCGCAGTTGGTCGCGACCACCGAGGTGAAGCCCGCGTCATCGAACAGCTGGGTCGCGCGTCCGAGCGGATCGTCGGCCGTGCGAACGCCGTTGAGGCCGCGCATGGTCCACACCTGGGCCATCGCCGGCGGTGCCACCACACCCGGATGCCCGGCAGCCCGCGCGGCGGCCTCGTCGACGTAGATGGGATTCTCGTCGCCCATCGCCTCGACCCAGTTGTTGATCATCGGCTGATTGATCGGGTCGCGCCCACGCACCGGTGCGCTCGCACCGTCGTCCATGATCGCCTGCGCCGCAGCGCGGATCGCCTCGTCCCCGGTCAACTCGGTCCCGGTCATCTCGGGGGCGCTCACCGCTTGGCCCTCGGGAGTCCGAGGCCGGCGGTGGCGATCATGTCGCGCATGACCTCGTTGACCCCGCCGCCGAAGGTGATGACGACGTGGCGCTTCTGCTGGACGTCGAGCCAGTCCACCAGGGCGGCGGTCTCGGGATCGGTGAAATCGCCGTAGCGACCGATGATCTCGTTGGCCATCCGGCACACCGACTGGATGCGTTCGGTGGAGAACACCTTCGTCGCGGCGGCGTCGGCCATCGAGATCGCCTCGCCGGTGGAGGCGACCTGCCAGTTCAGGAGTTCGTTGATCCGGCCGTAGGCGTCGATGGTGGCCAGGGCCCGGCGCACATCGGGATGCTTGGCGATCACGGTGCCGTCGGGACCCGGACGCTGCGTCCAGGCCCGCAGCCGTGCCGCCAGACCGTCGATGCGGCCGGCCGGTCCGAGCATGACGCGTTCGTGGTTGAGCTGGGTGGTGATGAGCTTCCAGCCGTCGCCCTCCTCGCCCACTCGCATCGACACCGGGACCTTCACGTCCTGGTAGTAGGTGGCGTTCACGTGGTGGGCACCGTCGGCGGTGATGATCGGCGTCCAGCTGAACCCGGGATCCTTGGTGTCCACGATGAGGATCGAGATGCCCTTGTGCTTGGGCGCGTCCTTGTCGGTGCGCACGGCCAGCCAGATGTAGTCGGCGTCGTGACCACCGGTGGTGAAGATCTTCTGGCCGTTGACCACATAGTGGTCGCCGTCGAGCACGGCGGTGGTGCTCAACGACGCCAGGTCGGTACCGGCCTCGGGTTCGGTGTAACCGATGGCGAAATGCACATCGCCGGCCAGGATCGCGGGCAGGAACTTTCGCTTCTGCTCCTCGGTGCCGTGGACCTGCAGGGTCGGGCCGACGGTCTGCAGGGTGACCGACGGCAGCGGGACGTCGGCGCGAACGGCCTCGTTGGTGAAGATCTGCTGTTCGATCTCCCCGAATCCCTTGCCGCCGAAATTCTTCGGCCAGCCCACACCGAGCCAGCCGTCGTCACCCATGCGCTTGATGACCTTGCGGTACGTGGGTCCGTGCCGCTCGGTCAGCATGACTTTCGCTTCTTCCGGGGTCACCAGGTCCGCGAAGTACTCCCGGAGTTCCTCCCGCAGCGCGCGCTGCTCGGGCGTCAGATCGATGAACATGCTCACCCCTGTGCTCGGTCGGCCGGGGCAGCGCCCTCGGTGATGTCGGCGAGTTCGTCGAGCCGCACGGCGGCCCCGCCCACCAGGCGGGCGAGGTCCTTGGCGACGGAGAAATACCGGTGCAACGGATAGGTGATGTCCACGCCGATACCGCCGTGCAGGTGGGTCATCGTGCGCAGCGTCGGCGGGATCTCCTCGGCGAGCCAGTATGCGGCGACGCCGAGATCCGTTGCGGCGTCGAGGCCTTCGGAGAGTCGCCACGCCGCAGCGGTGGTCGAGAGCTCCATCGACCGGCCGACGACGTAGATGTCGGCGAGCTGCTGGCCGACGGCCTGGAACAGCGCGATCGGCTTGCCGAACTGTTCGCGGGTCGAGACGTGGTCGGCGGTGAGCCGGGTGGCCCCGGCGACGAGACCGTCGGCATAGGCACACAGTGCCAATCGGTAGCGATCGCGCAGGACCGACAGCTCACGACTGATGACGTCGGCATCGTCGACGGCGACGTCGTCGAAGGTGACCGTGTACTCGCCCCAACCGCTCGACGACGGAGTACGCGTGAGCGTGACGCCGTCGGCCGTCGGCGAGACGGCCACGACGCCGGCATCGGACGTGACGAGCAGAACCGAGGCCCCCTCGGCGTGCAGGACCCCGACCTTGGTGCCGTTGAGCTTCCCGCCCCGAACGCTCGTCTGCGGGGTCGGCGTCAGCGGGTCGCCGTGTTCACCGATCGCGATCGCGGCCCAGCGGCCACCGGTCAGGGAGTCGGCCCAGCGCGACCACACATCCGCACCATCGCCGGCGGCCTTGGCGAAGACGAGCGCGGCGGTCAGAGTGCCGAGCGCCGGGGTCACCGCGGCCGCCCGCCCCATCCGACGGAACAGCGGCAGCAGTCCAGACTCGTCGACCTCGTCACCGTCGTGGTGCGCCGGCAACGGCAACGCGAGCAGCCCGGCGTCGACGAGCGCCTGCCAGGTCTCGGCGTCGAAGCCACCGACCTGATCACCTGCTCCCGACCCGCCGGAATCCCCCTTGCCGAAAGTCGACTCCCAGTCGGGTTGTCGTCGTGCGAACACGTCCTCCGCGACGTCGCGAACCGCGATCGCCGTGCCGTCCAGGGCAAAGTCCACCCTGCGTCTCCTCACCGTGCGCGAACTACAGAACTAGAACTTGTTCTAGTTGTATCAGAGTCGGCCCATCGGAGGGTAGAGATCCGGTTTTATCTGCGGTTTCGTACGGCCGCGAACGGTCAGCCGCGTGGCAAACCGAGAATGCGTTCCGCCGCCGCGGTCTTGAGGATCTGGGTCGTACCACCGGCGATCGACAGGCAGCGGTTCTGCAGCACGGCGTCGGACGCATCGGTGGCCGCGAGGCCCTGCACGCCGAGGAGCTGCAGGGCGAGATCGGGTACCGATTGGCGGTGCTGCACGCCGATCAGTTTGCGGACGCTGGACAGCGCCCCCGGGTCGAGTCCGGCGAGCTGCTGGGTGGCGGCGCGGGCGTCGAGAACCCGGCCGACGTGCGCGTCGGCGAACTGACTGCCGAGTGCCACGCGTTCGGCGTCGGAGAGGTCGCGCGTCATGCCCTGCACCTGCCGCAGCAGCGACTCCATCTCCTTGCCGAGCCCCGACCCGCCCATCGCCACGCGTTCGTTCGCGAGGGTGGTGCGGGCGAGCCGCCAGCCGTTGTTCACCTCGCCGACCACGCAGTCGTCGGGCACCACGACATCGTCGAGGAAGACCTCGTTGAAGTTGGCGCGACCGGTCAGCTCGCGGAGTGGCCGGATGTCGATGCCCGGCGAGGACATGTCGACGAGGAAGTAGGTGATCCCCTTGTTCTTGGGAGCCTCGGCGCCGGTGCGTGCCAGGCAGATGGCCCACTGCGCATTGTGCGCCTGCGAGGTCCAGATCTTCTGGCCCGACAGTTTCCAGCCGCTGTCGACGCGTTCGGCCTTGGTACGCAGCGCGGCGAGGTCGGAACCGGCCTCGGGCTCGCTGAACAGCTGACACCACACGATCTCGCCGGCGAGGGTCGGGCGGACGAAGCGTTCGCGCTGGGCATCGGTGCCGTGCGACAGGATCGTCGGGATCGCCCAGGCGCCGATGACGAGGTCGGGGCGGACGACGCCGGCCGCGTCGAGCTCGGTGTCGATCAGCAATTGCAGGGCAGCATCGGCCCCGAGTCCGTACGGCGCCGGCCAGTGCGGGGTGAGGTAACCGGTCTCGGCGAGGACGCGCCGCTGGTCGTCGGCGTCGGCCTCCGCAGCGATGCGGGCGACCGTCTCGCGGACCTCGTCGCGCTGGTCCTCGACCTGCGACAGATCAAGCGCGAAGCGTCGGCGCGCACCGGCGAGCCCACGGTCGGCGAGCGCGGTGGCGGCCGCATGGGCGTGGTCCAGGGCGGCCTGCGCGGCGAGCGCGGACCGCAGGTAGAGATGCGCGTCGTGTTCGAAGGTGAACCCGATCCCGCCGAGCACCTGGATGCAGTCCTTGGCCGTGGCCACCGGCGCTTCGGCCACCACGACGTCGGCGGCGAGCCTGCTGATCTCGAGTTGCTCACGCGCAGCGGCCAGTTCATCGGGGGACGCACCGAGCACCTCGTCGACCGCAGCGGCCACGTCCCATGCGACGGCGGTGACCTCCTCACTGCGGCAGAGCATCTCGGCGCAGATGTGCTTGATCGCCTGGAACGATCCGATCGGCGCACCGAACTGCGTGCGGACCTTGGCGTAGTCGACGGCGGTGTCGAGCGACCAGCGCGTCACACCGCTCTGATACGCCGCGAAGGTCGCCGACAGCAGCCCCTCGACGAGCGGCGCGTCGGGAAGTTCGACGAGGTCGTCGGCGGTGACACCGGTCAGTCGTACGCGCGCCACCGAGGTCGTGCCGTCGAGCGGGGCCTCCGGCGCGATGTCGGCGCTGCCGACGTGCGGCGGGATGATCCACCAGCGACCGTCCCGACCGGGGACATCGAGCGCCGCGAGGACCGCAACCCCCTCGGAGTGACCGCCGACGAGACCGAGATCGAGGACGTCGGTCAGCGTTGTGGTCGCCCCACCTGCGTAGCTCACGACGGGCGTCACGACGGGTACCGCACCTTCGAGGATCTGGTCGAGGAGCGCCTGCGCCCGGGCATCGGTGCTGGTGGAAAGTGCGATGGCGGCGGTCACCGTCGGCGCGATGGGCCCCGGCACCAGCTCGATGCCGCATTGCTCGATCATCGCCGCCACGTCGACGAATTCCGCTCCGAGGCCGCCGGACGCCTCCGGCACCGCGGCTGCGAACACGCCGAACTCCGCAAGCTGACCGAACAGCTGTGTCCACTGGTCACGCGGTTTGTCGATGTCGGAACGGACGAGTTCGGTCACCTTCGCGGCGCGCGCCCAGGACTCGATGCTGTGGCATACGGCTTGCTGTTCGGGAGACGTGGCGATTGTCACGAGTGATCCTCTGTATGTCGAGTTGTGAGGAATAATTAGAACCTGTTCTAATATGCCATGGGTGGAGGTGATCGGGTAGCCACCCGTGAATCCCCGCCTCCCCGGTCGCCGATCACGTGAGGATGTTCGTAAACACATGGCCCGCTCTGCACCAGGCAACGCCGCGGTCGACGCCCCAGCCGGGGCCACGACGACCCCTGCCGCGTCGCCCGAAGCCGGTTCCACCGCGCAGCGCGAACGCCGCCGCCGCATCCTCGACGCGACGCTCGCACTTGCCTCCAAGGGCGGCTACGACGCCGTCCAGATGCGCACCGTCGCCGACAAGGCCGACGTGGCGGTCGGCACGCTCTACCGCTACTTCCCGTCCAAGGTCCACCTGCTGGTCACGGCGCTGGCGCGCGAGTTCGAACGCGTCGAGTCGAAGGTCGACCGCTCACAGTTGCGGGGCGACACCCCGGTCGACCGCCTGCGCCACGTCCTGGACATGATCACCTTCGCGATGCAGCGCGACCCGCTGCTCACCGAGGCCATGACCCGCGCCTTCATGTTCGCCGACGCGTCGGCGACCGCCGAGGTCGATCAGGTCGCCGGCATCATCGACCGACTCCTCGCCGGTGCCATCGTCGGCGTGGGCGAGCCCACGGAAGAGGATCTTGCGATCGCCCGTGTGCTCTCGGACGTGTGGATGTCGAACCTCGTGCAGTGGCTGACCCGGCGCGCGTCGGCCACCGACGTCACCAACCGCCTCGAACTCACGGTCCGGCTCCTGCTCAAGGACCGCGCCAACTGAGCTGATTCAGTCGTTCCGGTCGGCCGGCAGAGGGGTGCCGGCCGACCGAGCGTGTACGTATGCCTCGACGACGGTCCGCATCACCGGTTTTCCTGCGTCGTTCACCAGTTCCGATGTGGACGTGACGAGCGCGCGGTCACGGTCGTCGAACTCGACGGCGTCGATGGTCAGCGAACCGGTCAACGTGTCCCCGGGACGCACCGGCCGAAGGAACACGACATCGGCGAGTCGCCTGCCCGCGATGACCTTCCAGCGGTACAGGACCCCGGTCACCGCGAGTTTCTGGTAGATCGACATCGTGTGTAGGCCACTGGCAATGAGCCCGCCGTAGACGCCGGCCTCGGCCGCGGCCTTGTCCGTGTGGAAGTCCTGCGGGTCCCACGCGCGGGCGAAGTCGAGCAGTTCGTCCTCGGTCACATGGTGACTGCCGAATCCGAACACCTGCCCGACCTCGAGATCATCCGCCCACAGTCGATCGGCGTCGCTCACTTCAGATCTTTGGCGATCATCGGCCACGTCGTCTTGAGGTCGCGCTCCCAGTAACCCCAGGAGTGGGTACCGTCGGGCCGGAACAGGACCTTGTGCGGAACCTTCAACGCGCGCATGCGTTCTGCCATCTGCTTGGTGCACTCGTTGACGGCGGCTTCGATGACACCGCCGAGGACCACCTGGTTGGCCAGCGTCAACGGGTCACCGGCGATCAAAGGTGCCTCGAGGCGGTCGTACCAGCCGGGGAGGCCCGTGCCGCTGGTCATGTAGACCTTGGTGCCCCGGAGTTTCGCCGCGTTGACGTACGGGTCATTCTTGCGCCAGCCCGCCGAGTTGACCGGGCCCCACATGTTGTCGACGTTGCCCATGCCGCGATCTGCGACGACCATCCGGATGTAGGTCTGGCCCAACGGATCACTGGTTCGAGCGCAACCGCTGTAGGCGGCCACCGACTTGTAGAGCTTCGGGGCGGAGATGGCGAGGTTCAGCACCGAGGTGCCGGCCATCGAGATGCCCGCGATCGCGTTCTTGCGGGTGGTGTTGAATTCCTTGTCGACCAGCGGCGGCAGTTCCTTGGTGAGGAACGTCGTCCACTTGTTGCGGCCGAGCACCGGGTCGTCGCGCTGCCAGTCGGTGTAGTACGAGAACGCGCCACCGATGGGCGTCACGACGTTGACCTGCTTGTCGCGGAAGAACTTGGAGTACTGCGTCTTCGCCGCCCAGGTCGCGGAGTCCTCGCCACCACCGGCTCCGTTGAGGAGGTACAGGGTCGGGCGCGGCTTGGTGAGGTCCTTGGGGCGCAGCACGTTGACCGGGACCAGCCGGCGCATCGCGGCCGAGTAGACGATCAGGGTCGTCTGCTGGGCCGAGTCGTGGATGACGGTGTCGATCCGGGCGCGGTTGGGGTCGGGGGCCGGCGCAGCAAGAGCCGCCGGTGCCCATCCGGTCGCCGCCACTGCAACGGCACACGCGACGACGCTCAGTCGCCTCTTCCACGAGGAACGCACCAATAGCCCCTTTTGTTAACATTGTTCTCAGACGTAACAAAGGTAACCGAGATCGGCGGGACGTCCCAGCCGAGACGATCGTCGTTAGGCGTTTGTGACCGTCGAAGTGCGAGGACCGTCGGGCGCCCGTGGCCAGGTCCCGAGACGATAGAGGGAATCGTCAGCCGACGCCCGGCACCGGGACCTGCGCGCCGGTCACCGCGGCAGAGGCGTCGGACACCAGGAAGGCGACGGTCTCGGCGATCGTCTCCGGCGACACCCAGCCCTTGCGCGAGGAATCCGGCTGACTCTCACGGTTTCCCGGGGTGTCGATGACCGACGGCAGAATCGCGTTGGCCCGGATGGCGTCGTCCTTGTACTCGGCCGCGAGGGCGCCGATGAACGCCCACACCGCCGCCTTGGACGTGATGTATCCGGCGGCACCGGAGAACGGCGCGAACGCGGCCTTCGCCGACACCCCGACGATCGACCCGCCACCGGCCTCGATCAGCTTCGGGATCGCCGCCGCGGACAGCAGATACAGCGGTCGCAGGTTGAGGCGGAGGAGTCGCTCGAACTCGTCGACCGGAGTCGCGTCCACCCGCTCCCCCATCGCGAACCCACCGACCAGGTTGACCACCGCCTTCACCGGTGCCGTCGAGTCGCTTGCCGCAGCGGCGACGACCTCGGTCACCGATGACTCGTCGAACAGGTCTGCCTGCAGGGTGACCAGGCGATCGGATTCGGGTAGCCGCGACAGTTCGGCCTCGACGACCCACGGCACCACCACGCGCCAACCGTCGTCGAGCAGTTTCTTCGTGACCGCGGTACCCAAGCCGCCCGTACCGCCCGACACGATCACCGTCTGCACCATCGTCTGATCCGTCCTGTCCGATTGCCCGTTTCGTCTCACCCTATGCGTGAAAGGCTGGGCCGATGAGTACGAATGTCACCGCCGACGCTCCGGAGTGGTTTCGCACAGCAGTCGCCTCGGAACCCGAGCACTCGTCGATCACCGTCCACGGCGCACGGATCGCCTATCGCTGCTGGGGCGAACCCGGCGCCCCCGGCCTGATCCTCGTCCACGGTGGCGCGGCCCATTCCGGGTGGTGGGATCACATCGCCCCGCGGTACGCGCAGGACAGGCGCGTCGTCGCCCTCGACCTGTCCGGACATGGCGACAGCGACTGGCGCGACACCTACCGCCTGGGCACCTGGGCCGACGAGGTCACCGCGGTCGCGGCGGCTGTCGGGGCGACCACCGAGGCAGTCCTGGTGGGGCACAGCCTCGGCGGGCTCGTCGGCATCCGGACGTCGATCGCCCACCCCGACCTCGCCGAGAAACTCGTGCTCGTCGACTCCCGCATCCTCGACGCCGCGATGCTCGACGAGATCCAGCGCAATCAGCCCGAGGAGGGTATTCCTCGAGGTAGCAAGCACTACCCGTCACTCGAGGCAGCCCTCGAACGGTTCCGCCTCGTGCCCGACCACGCGAGCCTCGATTTCGCCCGGGAGTACGTCGCGCGACAGTCGGTCGTCCGCGATGACGCCGGCTGGCGGTGGAAGTTCGACCGCGGCTTCGCCGATGAGCTGACCGATCTGCCGTCATGCCCGCCGAATGACTGCCGACTCAGCGTCGTCTACGGCGAACACGGGGTCGTGACCCAGGCGATGATCGACACGGTCACCGCAGGTCTCGACGAACCGGCGCGCGTCGTCGAACTCGCCGGCGCCGGTCATCACATCCCGCTCGAGCAGCCCCTCGAACTGATGGATGTCATCGACGACGTTGTGCGGGCCTAACATGGACGTCGATGACCGACGACCGCGCTTCCGAGATCAGCGGCGTCGGCTCGGACTCACCAGTCTCCGCTGACTCACGCGACAGCGTCTTCGCCTCGCTGCACATCCCCAACTACCGGCTCTTCTTCGCGGGGATGACGGTGTCGATGACCGGCTCGTGGATGCAGGCCACCGCTCAGGCCTGGCTGGTCCTGACCCTGAGCGGGTCGGCATCGATTCTGGGCCTGATCGTCGCCCTCCAGGCGCTGCCCGTGCTCCTGATCGGCCCCTACGCCGGAGTCATCGCCGACCGCGTCGACCGTCGGCGGCTGCTGACGATCCTGCAGGCGATGATGGGTCTGCTCGCCGCGGTCCTCGCCGCGCTCACTCTCGCCGGGGTGGTGGCGGTGTGGCATGTGGCCGTCCTCGCGCTGCTACTCGGCCTCGGACACGCCTTCGAGCAACCCGCGCGGCAGGCGTTCATCCACCAGATCGTCGGGAAATCGCTGATCCGTAATGCCGTCACCCTGAACTCGGTGATGGTCAACGCCGCCCGCGCGGTCGGCCCGGCGGTCGCCGGCGTCATCCTCACCCTCGTCGGGGCTGGTTGGTGTTTCGCGATCAACGCGGTCAGCTTCGCCGCGGTGGTCGCCTCGCTGATCGCGCTCGACAGCACGAAGATCACCCAGGAGACCCCGGTCCCCCGCGCCAAAGGGCAACTGCGTGAGGGCATCCGCTACGTTCGCGGCGTCCCGTCGCTGTGGATCCCGCTCGCCACGATGGCGCTGGTCGGCACCTTGGCGTACAACTTCCCGGTCACCCTCACCGCCGCCGCCGATTTCGTCTTCGACGGCGGGCCACAGGCTCTCGGCTTCATGACCTCGGCCATGGGAGTCGGCGCGGTGGTCGGCGGGCTCGTCGTCGCCGCGCGCGGCACCATCGGACTGCGGCCCCTCACGCTGGCCGCGTTCGGCTTCGGCGTCACCATCGCGGCAGCAGCGCTGGCCCCGAACCTCGTCACTGCCATCTGCGCGCTGTTCCTCGTCGGTTGGCTCAGCGTGACGTTCATGTCGACCGGCAACGCCACCCTGCAACTCAACGCCGAACCCCAGATGCGGGGTCGGGTCATGGCCCTGTGGTCGGTGGCGTTCATGGGGTCGACGCCGATCGGCGGTCCGCTGATCGGCGCGGTCATCGAGGCCACCAATCCACGCGTGGGTCTGGGCGTCGGTGCCGCCGCATGTCTGGCCGCGGCGGTGCTCGCGTTCGTCGCCGCGAAACGCCTGCGGCCGGCCAGCTGAGCTGACCGGCTGCGTGCGAGGCTGGGTTCAGAGTGAGGGGTCCTCAGACCGCATCGCCCCCGTCGATGCTGCCGAAGTCGCCGACCGAGACGTTGCCCTCGTCGTCGACGGCGGTGTCGAACGTGCCGTCGCAGTCGGTGTCGGCGACCGCGATGTCGGTGTAACCGTCGCCATCGGAGTCTGCCTCGATCAGGTCGATCGCGCCGTCTGAGTTGGTGTCGTAGGCGATCGAATCGGCCGAGCCGTCACCGTCGGTGTCCAGGACGGCGTCGGTGGTGCCGTCCCCGTCGATGTCTGCGAGAGCGGCGTCGACGAGACCATCGCCGTCGGTGTCGACCAGGACTGCGTCTGCGGGGATCTGGGTGCTCATGGGGTGTTCCTCTCGATGGTGCCCGCCGGTGCGGGCTGTCTGCTGCGTTCGAATACTTGGAGGGGGTGCGGGCCGACAATGTTCCCGGCGGTCCCGGAGTCGTTCGGACGGCCGACCCGTCCGAACGCGCGCGTCCCGCGTGCAACTTTCGACAAATCAGCCCCGGCGTCTCAGCCCGGCCGCTAGCGTGGCTCACGTCACGATCGGAGGGGCGATGACGCCAGATCGATTCACTGTGTCCACCGCACGACGGCGATTGCACGCGATCACCTGTCTGGCCGCGGGGGCACTCCTTGCGTCGACGATGTTGGTGTCGGCACCGGCGAGCGCCGCGAACCATTGGTTCCCCGACATCTCCGACACTTCTGTTCCCAAGGCCGAGTGTGGTCCGGGCTCCAAGCCGGAACCGGGCCTGCAGGGCGACGTCAGTGCCGAGGACCGACAGTCGGGCCGAAGCAAACAGGGTTACCACTGCAACCTGACCAAGCTCGGCAACGTCACCGGTGCGGGCGGCGGCATCGTGTCGGCATCCTTCGAGCACTGCAGTTACACCGGAAGCCTGTTCCCCGGCAACAACTTCCTGCCCCAGCCAGGCGTCCAGGTCATCGACGCCTCGAATCCCCGGAAGCCAAAGGTCGTCGGGTCGCTGACCGATGCGGCGATGCGCGGCGGCACCTGGGAGACATTGAAAGTCAACAAGAAACGCAAGCTCCTCGCTGCGACCGGTGTGCCACTGGTATGGGGCGCAGGCTTTTTCGCGGTCTACGACATCTCCGACTGCACCCGCCCCAAACTGCTCAACGCCCGCGGCGGCGGCATCGCCTACCCCATCCCGTTCACCTCGCATGAGGGCGGCTGGTCCCCGGACGGCCGAACCTACTGGGCGTCGGGCATCGCGCCCGGCCATCTGAGCGCGATCGACGTCGCCGACCCGCGGAACCCGAGGGTGATCTGGCAGGGACTGCACAGCTTCCTCGGCCACGGTTTCGGCATCACCCCCGACGGCAACCGGATGTACCTGTCGAACATGGCGGGCGTCACCGTCCTCGACATCAGCGCAGTGCAGCGTCGTGCGCCGTATCCGCAGGTCCCGCACGTGGCTGCATACCTGTGGCCGGACGGCCAGCTCAACCAGCACTCGATTCCGATCACCTATCGCGGGACGCCCCACATCATCACGGCCGACGAGGGTGGCTCGGGCGGCGTGAAGATCTTCGACGTCGCCCGGGTGAACAAACCGCGTTACGCCGCACAGCTCAAACTCGAGATCAACCTGCCCGAACACCTGGACACCCAGTTCCGTTCGTCCATGGGCGGTTCGTTGTTCGGCAGCAACCCGCACTATTGCGCGGTCGACCGCCCGAACGATCCGACGGCGCTGGCGTGCGCATGGGAGTCGTCCGGCATCCGCGTGTTCGACATCCGGGACTTCTCCGCCATCAAGGAGATCGCCTACTACAACCCGCCGGCGCAGAAGGGCGCCACCGCGATGACCCGACCCAACTCGCCGCATGTGCTCGGGTCGATCATCGGCGCACCGGGCATCGAATTCCTCAGCCTCGGAATGTCTCTCGCGAACGGGAAAGCCAAGCTGAACGAGATGATCGGTCCGCGCATGGGCATGGTCGTCGGGGGTGACATGGCCACCGACTGGTGCTTCTCCCCGCCGGAGTTCCACGGCAACAAGATCCTGACGACCTGTGCCGACGGCGGCTTCTACGCCCTCGAGTTGAGCAACCGGGTCTACACCCCACCGCCGGATCAGGATTCCTTCCTCGGATGACCACCGAGCAGCGGCCCGCGTGGCTGCAGATCGCCGGGCCGGCGTCGCTGGCCGTCCTGCTCGTGGCGATCGGCGTCGTCGTCGGTTCGGTGTGGTCGCCCGGCTCGCGGGACGACGTGAAGGCGATGAGTGCCGCCGACATCGGCTTCGCGCAGGACATGTCGACCCATCACGATCAGGCGCTCCTGATGGCCCGCACGATTCTCGCCGCACCCGGCGTGGACCCGACGATCCGCGGCCTGGCCGATCAGCTCGTCGTCGCTCAGTCTGCGGAGAGCGCGACCATGCGCGGTTGGCTGCAGTTCTTCGAGCTGCCCCTGACCTCGGATGAGCCGATGTCGTGGATGTCCCACGGTGATTCGCACGCCCACGGTGATCTCTCAGCGGACATCCCTGATGCCCCGCTCATGCCGGGTATGGCGAGCACCGACGAACTCGGCCGGCTCGCCACACTCAGCGGCGATGAGGCCGAGAAACTGTTCCTGCAGTTGATGATCCGACACCATCGCGGCGGACTGGAGATGGCGCAGGCGGCGTACAACGACGACCGTTCCGGCCCGGCGACCAAGCAACTCGCCCTGAACATGCTCGGCGATCAGGGCAACGAGATCGGCCAGATGTCGATGCTCCTGAAAGAGCGCGGTGCCGAACCCCTGCCCACCTGAACGGTTCTCGCGTTTTCACGCTCTCAGTCGGTCTTGGGATGCAGCATGAACATCTCCCAGACCTCTTTCTGGTCGACGGCCCACGGGTCGTAGACGAAGGGTGCGTGCCGCAATGCCATGCCGGCTTTCCGCGGGGTTCGGTTGGCCTTGAAACCGTTGCAGGACTTGCACGCCGCGACCTGGTTGCCGAACGTGCTCGGGCCGCCCTGAGATACGGGGACGATGTGATCCACGGTGTCGGCCGGGCCGTCGCAGTAGGCGCAGATCCATTGGTCGCGCCGCAGGATCGTCGCATTGGAAGCATAGGAATCCATCGTCTTGCCTGCGTACGGGCGGTAGGCGTCCCGCTTGATGGCCACCACCTTGTGGATGGGCAACGAGAGGGTCGGCGAATGGACGACGCGCACCAAGGGGGTGCCCTCGACGTTGCGTGCGACCTCGGTGGTCAGCAGGACGGCGGCGCGACGCCAGGTGACGCGCGCGAGGATCTGTAATCCGGCATTCGTGACGAAGATGGTCATGGATACTCCTCGATGCGTGGGCGAGTGAGCGCGCCGACCATCGAGGTTCACGACCTCAGGAACTGGTGACGCTGGATGTGATTGGTCCGGACCGGGTTCGGGCTGGTAGCCCGTACCGGCAGCCGGGGTCGGTCATCCGCCACTCGCGAACGAACACCACCGTACCGATCGACATCTGCGCCACCTCCTTTCAGCACTCGTCTGGCCTGCTGTTCGCCACGATAACCGCGGTCAGCGCAGCCTGCCACCGTTTATGCCGCGTGTTCGCGGATGTTCACGTACGCAATACAAGGCGTTCGCACAGCTGACGAAGGTCCCAGCGGTATCGTCGCGACGTGCCGGACACCAGCGACAACCTCGACGGGGGCGATCTCGCGGCGTCGATACTGCTCTGGGTACTCCACGTCCCCCTCTCTGCTGACGTTCGTCGTCGCGGCGTTCACAGCATTCGTCACGGACCCGTGCGGTTACGAGCCCTGCGGTGACCCGCGGTGGACCCAGGTCGCGGACGCGACCGCGATCATCGCGGCGATCGTGCTGTGGACTGCGTCGTTGGCGCTCGGAATCCGACGTTTGCGACGCCGTGACCGCGCCTGGCCCGTAGCCGCGTGGGCATGTGCTCTACAGCTGCTCATGATCCCGATCGTGATCGCGATCGGAAACCAGGCCGGCCCCGTCAGCTGACAGCTGACGGGGCCGGACCTGAACAGCTGAGCTCAGAAGATATCGGGCAGATCCTCCGACACCTTGTTCGGGTACGTCGCCGGTCGCTTCTCCAGGAACGACATGACGCCCTCGTAGACGTCACCGGACTGGCCGCGGTAGAAGATCGCCTTCGAGTCGGCGTGGTGGGCGTCGAGCGGGCTGGGCGCACCGGCCATCCGCCACAGCAGCTGACGGGTCAGGGCGGTCGAGACGGGGGCGCTGTTCGCGGTCATCTCGCGGGCGACGGCGATCGCGGTCTCGAGCACCTTGTTCTTGGGCACGACCTGCTGGATCAGTCCACGCTCGAGCGCCTCGTCGACCTGCACCATCTTGGCGCCGACCGTCCACTGCAGAGCCGTCGGCAGGCCGACGAGCCGCGGGAGGAACCAGCTCGACGCCGCTTCCGGGACGAGGCCGCGGGCGGCGAAGACGAAGCCGAATTTCGCGTCCTCGGAAGCGATCCGGACGTCGGCGGGCAGGGTCATGGTGACGCCGACGCCGGCCGAGGGGCCGTTGATCGCGGCGATGACCGGCTTGAGCGAGGCGAACATGCGTAGCGTCAGCTTGCCGCCCTCGTCGGCCGGGACCTCGTCGCCCTCGACCACCGAGGACGCGTCGAAGGTCGAGCCGCCTGCTTCGAGGTCGGCCCCGGCGCAGAACGCCCGGCCGGTGCCGGTGAGTACCACTGCGCGCACCGAGTCGTCGGCGTCGGTCTCGTCGAAGGCCGCCCGCAACTCCTCGCCCATCTGCAGGGTGAAGGCGTTGAGCCGGTCGGGGCGGTTCAGCCTAAAGATGGCGATCTCGCCGTCCCGCTCGACGGTGATGGTGGGCTCGGCCTGCGTGGCCTTACGGCCGACCTCTGATGTATCGCTCGTCACAGTGATCGATGGTATCCACCACTGTCACACCTGCCACGGGCAGGCAACACAAAATGGCGGCGCCACCCTCTCGGGTGACGCCGCCGCTCTTTGTGTCAGATCTGCTTGTGTCAGATCAGCTCAGGTCAGCTCGCGTCCGAGCCGCCGTCGCCTGCCTTGGACAGCTCGACCGGTGCGTCCGGGACCGCATGCGGCTTGTCCGAACCGGTGAAGGTGAACTTGGCGTCTTCGCCGTCGCCTTCGCCGTCCCAGCCCTCGACGTCGACCAGCACGATCTGTCCGGGAGCGACGTCGCCGAACAGGATCTTCTCCGAGAGCTGGTCCTCGATCTCGCGCTGGATGGTGCGACGCAGCGGGCGTGCACCGAGCACCGGATCGAAGCCGCGCTTGGCGAGCAGGGACTTGGCGCGGTCGGTGACCTCGAGCGCCATGTCCTTGTTCTTCAGCGCGCTCTCCACACGGGTCAGCATGAGGTCGACCATCTGGATGATCTCGTCACGCGTCAGCTGGTGGAAGACGACGATGTCGTCGATGCGGTTGAGGAACTCGGGCCGGAAGTGCTTCTTGAGCTCGTCGTTGACCTTCTGCTTCATCCGCTCGTAGCCGGACTTGGTGTCGTCCTTCGACGAGAAGCCCATGCCCACGGCCTTGGAGATGTCGCTCGTACCGAGGTTCGAGGTGAAGATCAGGACGGTGTTCTTGAAGTCGACCGTACGACCCTGACCGTCGGTGAGACGGCCGTCCTCGAGGACCTGCAGCAGGGTGTTGTAGATCTCCGAGTGAGCCTTCTCGATCTCGTCGAACAGCACCACCGAGAACGGCTTGCGGCGCACCTTCTCGGTGAGCTGGCCGCCCTCTTCGTAGCCGACGTAGCCGGGAGGGGCACCGAACAGACGTGACGCGGTGAAGCGGTCGTGGAACTCGCCCATGTCGATCTGGATGAGTGCGTCGTCCTCGCCGAACAGGAAGTTCGCCAGCGCCTTGGAGAGCTCGGTCTTACCGACACCGGACGGGCCGGCGAAGATGAACGAGCCCGACGGACGCTTCGGATCCTTCAGGCCGGCACGGGTGCGGCGGATCGCCTTGGAGACGGCCTTGACGGCGTCTTCCTGGCCGATGATCCGCTTGTGCAGCTCCTCCTCCATACGGAGCAGACGGGTGGTCTCCTCCTCGGTGAGCTTGAACACCGGGATACCGGTCCAGTTGCCCAGGACCTCGGCGATCTGCTCGTCGTCGACCTCGGCCACGACGTCCATGTCGCCACTGCGCCACTGCTTTTCACGCTCGGCGCGCTCGGCGACCAGCTGCTTCTCCTTGTCGCGGAGGCTGGCGGCCTTCTCGAAGTCCTGCGCGTCGATGGCGCTTTCCTTCTCCTTGCGCGCGTCGGCGATGCGCTCGTCGAACTCGCGCAGGTCTGGCGGCGCGGTCATCCGGCGGATGCGCATGCGCGCACCGGCCTCGTCGATGAGGTCGATCGCCTTGTCCGGCAGGAACCGGTCGTTGATGTAGCGGTCGGCTAGCGTCGCGGCGGCGACGAGTGCACCGTCGGTGATCGAGACGCGGTGGTGCGACTCGTAGCGATCACGCAGACCCTTGAGGATCTCGATGGTGTGCTCGACCGACGGCTCGCCGACCTGGACCGGCTGGAAGCGGCGCTCGAGGGCGGCGTCCTTCTCGATGTACTTGCGGTACTCGTCGAGGGTGGTCGCACCGATGGTCTGCAGCTCGCCGCGGGCCAGCTTCGGCTTGAGGATGCTGGCGGCGTCGATCGCGCCCTCGGCGGCACCTGCGCCGACGAGCGTGTGCAGCTCGTCGATGAACAGGATGATGTCGCCGCGGGTGTTGATCTCCTTGAGGACCTTCTTCAGGCGTTCCTCGAAGTCACCGCGGTAGCGGCTGCCGGCGACCAGCGAACCGAGGTCGAGGGTGTAGAGCTGCTTGTCCTTGAGCGTCTCGGGGACCTGACCGTTGACGATGGCCTGCGCGAGGCCCTCGACGACGGCGGTCTTGCCGACGCCCGGCTCGCCGATCAGAACAGGGTTGTTCTTGGTGCGGCGGCTCAGGACCTGCATGACCCGCTCGATTTCCTTTTCCCGGCCGATGACCGGGTCGAGTTTGCCCTCGGCGGCGGCAGCGGTCAGGTTGCGACCGAACTGGTCGAGGACCAGCGAGGTGGACGGGGTGCCGGATTCGCTGCTGCGACCGCCGGTGCCCGCCTCCTGCGGCTCCTTGCCCTGATACCCGCTCAGGAGCTGGATGACCTGCTGGCGGACCCGGTTGAGGTCGGCGCCGAGCTTGACCAGGACCTGTGCGGCAACGCCCTCACCCTCGCGGATGAGGCCGAGCAGGATGTGCTCGGTGCCGATGTAGTTGTGGCCGAGCTGCAGGGCCTCGCGCAGCGAGAGCTCCAGCACCTTCTTGGCACGCGGGGTGAACGGGATGTGTCCCGACGGTGCCTGCTGGCCCTGGCCGATGATCTCCTCGACCTGACTGCGGACACCTTCCAGGGAGATCCCGAGAGACTCGAGCGCCTTGGCAGCCACACCCTCGCCCTCGTGGATGAGGCCGAGGAGGATGTGCTCGGTACCGATGTAGTTGTGGTTGAGCATCCGCGCTTCTTCTTGGGCCAGAACCACAACCCGTCGCGCGCGGTCGGTGAACCGTTCGAACATTGTTCTCCCTCACATTGCTAGCGCCCCGGCCGCCGCGAGAACCACCTCGTGTGTCCGGTCGGGACAACGCGGTGCGGGTAGGCGACGACCAGCCTGCTTCCACTCTAGAGGTCGTCGCTGATGTACCTGCAGTTAACGCCCGTGCAGAGTGCACGGATCGACCGCGATGGCGGGGATGTGCACAGTACAACTGCGCAGGCCGGGGCTGTGTT
Organism: Gordonia sp. C13; assembly: GCF_023218005.1. Classification (NCBI taxonomy): domain Bacteria; kingdom Bacillati; phylum Actinomycetota; class Actinomycetes; order Mycobacteriales; family Gordoniaceae; genus Gordonia; species Gordonia sp. C13. Next base: position 19,102 of record NZ_JALPSY010000037.1, on the reverse strand, counting down.
CCCCGTCCGCTACGCCCAGAGCGAACGGGTCGCCGGACCACCTCGAATGGGGGACGTTGCGGGTTCAGGCCGGCAGTACCGACAGGATGTTGCCCCGGCCGGTCGAGAACCAGACGATCTGGATCATCCGGTGTCGCCGCTGGGCAGGGGCGGTGAGCCGATCGTTACGGTTGCCATACCAATCCAGACCGGGTGGGGGCTCCGAATTCATCGCCGGCAATCGGCGAGTCGGGCAATTCACCCGACCACTCGAGTTCGGAGAGGCTAGCGTCATACGTCATGAGTGCTGGTGAGAGACCTGCAGTCCCGTCCACTCCGGCCACCCCGGACACCGGGGAACCAGCGCGGCGCCGGAGTACGGTCAACCTGACCGTCTTCGTCGCGTCGGCGGTCATCGTGCTCGCCTTCGCGATCTGGGCGTTGGCCGCGCCGGCCGCGGCGGAGTCCGTGATCAACGAGGTGCGGAACTTCATCACCCGCTGGTTCGGCTGGTGGTACTTCATCCTCGCCACCGCGATCGTCGGTCTCGTCGTCTTCCTCGGTGTCAGCAAGTACGGGCGGTACCGCCTCGGACCGGAGGAATCCCGTCCCGAGTACAGCCTGTTCACCTGGACGTCGATGCTGTTCGCCGCCGGTATCGGCATCGACCTGATGTTCTTCTCGGTCGCCGAACCGGTCACCCACTTCCTCAATCCCCCGACGGGCGCGGCGGAGACCAACTTCGCCGCGCGGGAGGCCGTGACGTGGACCGTCTTCCACTACGGGGTCACGGGTTGGGCGATGTACGCCCTGATGGGCGGGGCCCTGGCCTACTTCGCGTTCCGACACAATCTGCCGTTGACGATCCGCGCGGCGCTGTACCCGATCTTCGGCAAGCGGGTCGAGGGACGGTGGGGCGACGCCATCGACGTCGCAGCCGTGCTCGGCACGATCTTCGGCATCGCGACGTCCCTGGGAATCGGCGTCGTACAGCTCAACTTCGGCCTCAACGAGATCTTCGGCATCGAGCAGGGGAAGGCCGCGCAGATCGGCCTGATCGCCCTGTCGGTCGTCATCGCCACCGCATCGGCGACCTCCGGTGTGGACAAGGGCATCCGACGCCTGTCGGAGATCAACGTCATCCTCGCGATCCTGATGCTGGTCTACATCACCGTCGCCAAGGACGCCGACTTCCTGCTCAACGGTCTTGTGCAGAATGCCGGCGACTACGTGTCGACGTTCGCCGACCGCACCCTCGACACGTTCGCCTGGGATCAGGTGAACCCGCCGCCCGGCAACGACGCCCGCGCCTTCGTCGACGGTTGGACGTTGTTCTTCTGGGCCTGGTGGGTCGCCTGGGCGCCCTTCGTCGGCCTGTTCCTGGCGCGCATCTCGCGCGGACGCACGTTGCGGCAGTTCATCTTCGGCGTTCTCGTGGTCCCGTTCAGCTTCATCCTGGTGTGGGTCTCGATCTTCGGTAACAGCGCCCTCGCCGTCGCCCGCGGGGACCAGGAATTCGCCGAGACCACCGCTTCCACCCCGGAAGCCGGCTTCTACTCACTGCTCGACCAGTATCCGGGCGCGACGCTCCTGATCGGCATCGCCACCATCACCGGTCTGCTGTTCTACGTGACGAGCGCCGACTCGGGGTCCCTGGTCATGGGCAACTTCACCAGCCGACTCGACGATCCGATGGCGGACTGCTCCCGGTCGCTGCGCATCTTCTGGTCGGTCGCCATCGGTCTGCTGACGCTCTCGATGCTCTTCGCCGGCGGAGGGGACGGGTCGATCCTGACGCTGCAGGCCGCGACGGTCATCATGGGGCTGCCGTTCTCATTCGTCCTGGGCCTGATCGGCGTCTCGCTGCTACGGGCCGTACGCAACGAGTCGTACAAGCTCGACAGTTTCCGCGCGACGCTGCCGAAGGTGATCGCCGTCGGACGCGGGCCCACCGAGCAGAGCAGTTGGCGACAACGCCTGATCGGAACCCTCCGCTTCCCGGGTCGGGTCGCGACGCGCAAGTTCATCACCGCGACGGTGGTCCCGGCGATGCACGAGGTCGCCGACCAGTTCGGACGCGAAGGTGTCTCGGCGACGGTCGACGAGTCGGCCGAAAACGAAGGCTTGCCCTCGCCTCGGCTCATCGTCGAACTGGCCGACGTCCCCGCCTTCGAGTACTGCGTGTGGCCGGTGTCCGCGCCGACCCCGACCTACGCGGTGCGTTCACAGCGCTCCGATGACCGGTACTTCCGGTGCGAGGTGTATCTGACCGAAGGCTCACAGGGTTATTCGTTGTCGGGGTACACCCGGGAGCAGATCATCGGCGACATCCTCGACCAGTACGAACGGCATCTGGGTTACCTCCATCTGCGTGACTCGGCAACCGACCATCACGATCACGCCGAGGTCGACCCCGACACCGGTGACGCCCCCGGCGGGTACACGCCAACCGGTACCGTCGCAGAGACGGACATACCCGACAGCAACCCGGAAGGAGCGCCCGCTCCATGAGCGACACTCTGTACATCGACGGCCGCTGGCAGGCCGCGAAGTCCGGCAAGACCCGCGAGATCCGTTGCCCGGCGGACATTTCTGTGGTGGGCGTGGTGGCCGAGGCGTCCGCGGAGGACACCGAGGCGGCGATCGCCGCAGCCCGACGCGCTTTCGACGCCGGTGACTGGAGCGGCACCCCGGCCGCCGAACGCGGTGATCTACTGCTCCGTGTCGCCGATCAGATCGACACCCGCCGAGACGATTTCGTCCGTGCCGAGACGCTCGACACCGGCAAGCGGCCGTACGAGTCGGACATCGACATGACCGACATCGCCAACTGCTTCCGCTACTTCGGCAAGCTGGCGGCCCAGGATGCCGGTCGAGTCGTGGACACCGGGTCACCTGATGCGGACTCGCGGATCGTCTACGAACCGGTCGGCGTCTGCGGTCTCATCACGCCCTGGAACTATCCGCTGCTGCAGGCGGCGTGGAAGGTGGCACCGGCGCTGGCCGCGGGCAACACCTTCGTGCTGAAGCCTGCCGAGCTGACACCGCACACCTCGATCCTTCTCCTGGAAGTCCTCGATGGCCTGGGACTTCCGGCCGGGGTCGCGAACCTCGTCCTCGGTGCCGGGGCGGATGCGGGTGCGCCGCTGTCGTCGCATCCCGACGTCGATCTGGTGTCGTTCACCGGCGGACTCGTGACCGGCCGCGTCATCGCGCGCGAGGCCGCGGCGACGGTGAAGAAGGTGGCGCTCGAACTCGGCGGCAAGAACCCCAACGTGGTGTTCGCCGACGCCTGCGCCACCGACGAGCTGCTCGCGGCCGCGGTGGACAACGCACTCAACGCCGCGTTCCTGCACTCCGGCCAGGTCTGTTCCGCGGGCGCGCGACTCATCATCGAGGACTCCGCGCACGACCGGTTCGTCGACGAATTGGTCCGTCGCGCCGAGGAGATCCGTCTCGGACTCCCCTACAGCGAGGGCACCGAGACCGGACCGCTGATCTCCGAAGCCCACCGCGACAAGGTGCACGCCTACGTCGAGCAGGCTCGGGCTGACGGTGCGGTGATCCGCACGGGCGGCGCCTTCGCGACCGGCGATCAGGGGTCGGGGAAGCTCGACGACGGTTGGTTCTACCTGCCGACCGTGATCGACCGCGCCGACCGTTCGATGGCCTGCGTGCACGACGAGGCCTTCGGGCCGACCGTCACCGTCGAGACCTTCACCACCGAGGACGACGCGGTGACGCTGGCCAACGACACCGTCTACGGCCTCGCCGGCGCCGTGTGGTCGTCCGACGCCGCTCGTGCGCGACGCATCGCCGGCCGTATCCGGGCAGGCACGGTGTGGGTCAACGACTTCGGGCCCTACCTCCCCCAGGCGGAGTGGGGTGGATACGGCCAGTCCGGTTTCGGCCGTGAGCTCGGGCCGTCGGGCCTGGCCGAATATCGCGAGGCAAAGCACGTCTACGAGAACCTCCGGCCGGGTGTGACCGGCTGGTTCGAGGACCGGAAGGGGCAGCAGCAGTGAGTGAGTCGTGCGACTACGTCGTCGTCGGAGGCGGTTCGGCGGGTGCGGCGGTGGCGTCCCGATTGTCCGAGGACCCGTCGGTCACGGTGTGCCTCCTGGAAGCCGGCCCGTCCGACGTCGGCGACGACGCGATCCTGCGACTCGACCGCTGGATGGAGCTGCTCGAATCCGGTTACGACTGGGACTATCCCATCGAACCGCAGGAGAACGGTAACGACTTCATGCGGCATGCTCGTGCAAAAGTGCTGGGCGGTTGCAGTTCCCACAACAGCTGCATCGCCTTCTGGGCACCGCGTGAGGACCTCGATTCCTGGGAACGCAACTTCGGTTGCGCGGGTTGGGGTTCGGAGGAGTTGTACCGCCTCTACCCGCAGATCGAGACCAACGACGCGCCCGGCGATCACCACGGCCGCAGCGGCCCGGTCCACATCATGACTGTGCCGCCCAACGATCCGTGCGGTGTCGCCGTGCTCGACGCCTGTGAGGCGGTCGGCATCCCGAGGGCCGAGTTCAACAGCGGCGCAACGGTGGTCAACGGCGCCAACTTCTTCCAGATCAACCGGCGCCCCGACGGTGTGCGCGCCTCGTCGTCGGTCAGCTACCTCCACCCGAATCTCGACCGCCCCAATCTCACGATCCGCACCGGTTCCTGGGCCAAGCGCATCGTCATCGAGAAGGTCGACGGCGAGTTGCGTGCCGTCGGCGTCGACATCACCGACAACGCCTTCGGCCGCACCACGAGGATCGAGGCCGGTCGCGAGGTCATCGTGTCGACGGGTGCCATCGACACCCCGAAGCTACTGATGCTCTCCGGGATCGGTCCGGCCGAGGACCTGCGTGAGCACGGAATCGACGTCCTCGTCGACTCCCCCGGCGTCGGCGAACACCTCCAGGACCACCCCGAGGGTGTCATCGGCTTCGAGACGAAGAAGCCCATGACGCAGGAGTCGACGCAGTGGTGGGAGGCCGGCATCTTCACGACGGTCGACGACGGTCTCGACCGACCAGACCTGATGATGCACTACGGCAGCGTGCCTTTCGACATGCACACCCTGCGCCAGGGCTACCCCACCAGCGAGAACACTTTCTGCCTGACGCCGAACGTCACCCACGCACGGTCGCGGGGCACAGTGAAGCTGCGGTCGCGCGACTTCCGCGACAAGCCTCGCGTCGACCCCCGGTACTTCACCGACCCCGAGGGTTACGACATGCGGATCATGACCGCCGGCCTCCGCAAGGCACGGGAGATCGCCGCAGCCGCACCACTACAGGAATGGGTTGCGCGCGAACTCTATCCGGGACCCGACACCACCAGCGACGAGGAGCTTGCCGACTACATCCGACGCACCCACAACACCGTCTACCACCCCGTGGGCACGGTCCGGATGGGACCGCCGGACGACGACATGTCGCCGCTCGACCCCGAGCTGCGGGTCAAGGGAGTCGCCGGCCTGCGCGTCGCCGACGCGTCGGTCTTCCCCGAACACACCACCGTGAACCCGAACATCACCGTCATGCTCGTCGGGGAACGGTGTGCCGAGTTGGTGGCGGCAGAGCGGTGACCGTCTAGCTCCGAAACGAGTCGACTACGCGGTCGAGGACCGCGGCGACCTCCGCGGTCGCCGCGTCTCGATCCTCGGCCGCGGCGACGTAGAGCGCCGCCTCGTCGAGCGCACCGATCGCCACGTGGGCAAGAGGCCGGGTCGGCTGGTCGATGGCCTGGCCTGCGGCGATCGTCGCCTTGATCAGCCCTTCGACAAGGGCGAAGCCGAACTCCTCGCCGCGTGCTCGCCACTGAGCCCAGCCGAGGACGGACGGCGCCTCGACGAGGGTGATCCGGTGTACCGAGGGTTCGGTGCACAGTTCGAGGAACAGCCGCATGCCCGACTTCAGTGCAGCAATCGGGTCGTCGGCCGCGAGTGAGGCGGACCGTTCGGCGATCCGGGCGACGACGTCCTGCTCCACCGCGTCGTAGACGGCGGTGAACAGACCCTTCTTGTCATCGAACTGGTGGTAGAGCGCGCCGCGGGTCACGCCGGCTTCGGCGACGATCTCCTGGGTGCCGACGTCGGCGAAGCCGCGCTCACCGAATAGCTTACGACCTGCAGCGATGAGCGCCGCGCGGGTCGCCGCGGTGCGTTCGGCCTGGGTCCGACGATTGACTTTCATACAATCTGCACGTAACTTTCGTACTCAGTGTTCGTAAGTTCACTGAGTCTACGAGAAGCGGACCTCGCCATGGCCAACATGCTGCCGACCGTCGAACTCCCGTCTGGGGTCATCGAGTACGCCACATACGGACCCACCGATTCCACCCTGCCGCCGATCGTCTTCGTGCATGGGGCCGTCGTCGATCACCGGCTGTGGGAACCGGTCGCCGAACTCCTCGCCGAACGCGGTCACCGGTGCTTCGTGCCGTTGATGCCGCTCGGTTCACACCGAATCCCGTGGGGACCGGATGCGGACCGTTCACCGCGCGGTGCCAGCCGGTTGTTGCGCGAGTTCGTCGGGCACTTCGACCTGTCGTCGGCGACACTGGTGGCCAACGACACCGGCGGCGCGGTCACCCAGTTCGCCCTCGACGAGGACCCGCACTTCGTCAACCGCCTCGTGTTCACCAATTGCGACGCCTTCGATCTGTTTCCGCCGCAACCGTTTCGACTGGACTTCGCATTGATGCGGCAGCGACTCCTGCTGAAGCCGCTCGTCGAAGCGATGCGGTTCAAGGCTCTGCGTCATTCCCCGCTCGGAGTCGGCTTGCTCCTCCACGACCCCGACCCTGGTCTCACCGGTTCGGTGTTCACTCCCCTGCAGAGCGACGCCCGCATCCGCGACGACTTCATCGCATTCCTGCGCGCGATCAGCCCGGCGGAGCTAGCCACGGTGACCCCACGCATGTCACGGGTCGAGCTGCCCGTGCGGTTCGTGTGGGGTCGTGACGACCGGTGTTTCACTCTCGAACATGGTCGACGATTCGCCTCGGTCTTCCCCGGAGCCCACGGCGAGGGCGCCCGGTTCGTCGAGGTTCCCGATGCCCGGACGTTCGTCTCGCTGGACCAGCCGCGGGCGGTGGCCTCGGAGATCGCGGCGTTCACGACGAAGGCGTCGAAGCGCTAGGAAAAAAACTTCGCCGAAGGGCGTCGGGTTCCGTCGCCCACGCACGACGATGAAGACGTGAGCAGCGACCAATCGGCGTCTTCTGGACCAGAGGGACTGCTGGCGGTGTACGACCAGGCACTTCCGGCCGTCTACGGGTTCGTGGTCCGTCGCTGCGCGGATCGGCGGACTGCAGAGGACGTGACCTCGGAGACCTTCCTGGCCGCGATGGACTCCGTCCGCCGGCACCAGGACACCCAACCGACCACTCCGTGGCTGATCGGGATCGCGCGGCACAAGCTCGCCGATCACTGGCGGCGCGCCCAACGCACGCCGGAACCGGTCGAGGATGTACCCGACCACGGGGACGATCCATGGGACACCGAACTCGACCGCATGGTCGCCCACCACACGCTGGGGCAGCTGACGCCGATCCACCGCGCTGTGCTCACGTTGCGCTACGTCGACGACCTTCCCGTCGGCGAATGCGCCGAGATCCTCGGTCGCACGGCCGGTGCCACCGAGGCGCTTCTCACCCGCGCGAAGCGTGCCTTCCGCGCGGCCTACCCCGAACCACAACGCCAGAGCAGCGGGAGAGGAGGTCACGCATGAACACCCGGAACAGCGCACGCTTCGGCGAGGCACGGGATCCGTTGCACGTACTGCGCGCAGCCGACACCCCCGGCTTCGACGATCCTGTCCAGCCCGACCGCGACTTCGCCGCGTCCCTGCGCGACCGACTCGAACGCGGGGCGACGCTACCGCAAGGAGTCATCATGTCCACCGCAACACAATTCGACGAGCCAGTCACCACGGAGGCGACGAGCGCGCTGCCAGTGGTCGAGCGACCCGGCGCACTCCCCTACCTCACCGTGGCAGAGCCGCAGGCCGCCATCGACTGGTACACCGCAAACCTCGGTGCTCGGCTCCGTGGTGAGCCGATCGTCATGGACGACGGGTCCATCGGCCACGCCGAACTCGAAATCGGTGGCGGGGTCATCTATCTCGCCGGCGAGTTCCCTGACCTCGGTTTGCGGGCGCCCGCCCCGGGCCACGTCTCGGTGAGCCTGATGCTCGAGGTTGGCGACACCGACGCCGCGGTCGCCACCGCGTCACGCGCGGGCGCCTCCGTGACCCGCGAGCCCAACGAGGCGTACGGTTCACGCACCGGTGTCATCGTCGACCCGTTCGGTCACCGCTGGATGCTGACCGGGCCGTCGAAAAGCCGGCTGTCCAACCGGATTCGTCAGGGCGACATCGGCTACATGTCGCTGAACATCCCCGACGCTGCGCGCGCCCGACGTTTTTACGCCGCGGTCCTCGGCTGGGAGTTCGATCCCGAGGGTCGCCGCGTGACCAACGTCGGGCATCGACTCGGAATCTTCGAGACCGACGGCGCGCCAACGGTGTTCTGCGCCTACGCCGTCGACGACCTCGAGGCCGCCCATGCAAGGATCGTCGCAGCCGGCGGGCGAGGCGAGTTCGGGACGAGTCCCGACAGTCACCGCGTCGTCGACTCAGTCGATGCGCAGGGTGTGCGTTTCGCGGTGTTCGCCCCCGAACCCGGTGACGTCCGACCCGACCAGCACCCCCGCGGCATCGGGGCGATGAGCTACCTCACCGTGATGACCCCGGACAGCGCCCGCTTCCGCGACTTCTACGGATCTGTACTCGGCTGGACCTTCCACGGCGGACGAATCGACGACGGCTGGGAAGTCGACGACAGTCGGCCACAGGTCGGGATCGCCGGTGGCGCCGACACTTCCGTCGCGGTGCCGATGTGGGTGACCGACGACGTCGAGGCAGCGGTCGAACGTGTCCGCGGCGCCGGCGGGACGGTCCTCGAGGAACCCCGCACCGCGCCGTACGGCATCTCCGCCCGGTGCGCCGACGACCAGGGAGCGCAGTTCTATCTCGGCCAGTTGTTCTAAGGGCCTGACGCCCAGACCTCACTTCGACGGTGCGACTTCGATCGAAGTCTCACCGTCGGATTGATGTCGCGCACGACTTCAGATCGGTTGATCATTCTGCCGCACAATGTGTTACCTCGCTGCTCGCTGCTCCTGTGGATGAGAATCCGAGTTTGTCGGTGGGTTGATCTAGATTGGTTGGTAACAGATTCAGCCGTCCAGGTTGGGCTGTAGACGTTGTGGGGGCAGCGTGAGCAGGTGGACCGATCTACCGGGCGGGTTTCTCGCCGGGGTCGATCCTGCCCACCCCGGATCATCCTCTACCGCAACCCATATGGAACGGTTGCGGTCGATCCGTCACGGCGAGTCCTACCTGGCGTGGTGCCGGTACGAGTCGATCGTCACCGTTTACGACCAACTCGTCGTCAACACCGGTGGCGGGTTCTTCATCGACCGCTACAGCGAAATGGTCACCCGCCTCTGCCGCGAAGCCGCCATCACCCGGTATCAGGCCGATCAGTGGGTCGGGGAAGCCCTCGCCCTGCGCGACCGGCTACCGAAAGTGTTGACCACCCTGCGCGACGGCATCCTGTCGCGGCAACTGATCCAAACCATCATCTCGCGTACCGACCTGATCTCCGACGCGGCGACTGTCGCCGACCTCGACACCGAGATCGAGTCCATCCTGCGCCACCGCAAGGGCGCATGGACCCGGGTGAAGCTGCGCGACATGGTCGACCGGCTTGTGTTCCGCCACGACCCCGACGCGGTCCGGGAACGGCGTCGCGAAGCGCTGGACAAGCGCGGTATGTGGATCGAGAACTTCACCGACGGCACCGGTGAGATCACCGGTGTCATGGCTGCCGAAAACATCCGCATCGCCGCGAAAGCGGTGAAAGCCCTCGCCGACACCGTGTGTGCCCAGGACGGCCGGAATCGTAATCAGCGCAACTCCGATGCCATGTTCGCGCTGTTGACCGGCACCGTCTTCGACTGCCAATGCCAGCAGGAGGAGTGTGACGCCGAGATCCCCGACCCGGCGAACGTGGTCCGGTCGGTGAGCACCGAGGCCATCATCCACGTCGTCACCGACGCCGCCACTCTGGCCGGGGCACCAGGGATCGGCTGGGTCGACGGCCACGGCATCGTCTCCGACGAGCACGTCCGCGACCTCGCCGAGCGGCCCGACGCCACCATCACACCCGTCACCCCGGTCCGCACCGCACCGACGCGCGTTGTCGCAGAGCGGCCGACGACAAAGACTTCCGACGGTCCGGATAGCCCCGTCGAGCCGAGATCGGCCGATGCCCCGCCAGCAGACATGGTGATCGTCTATCCCGGTGCACAATCCGCCGATCCGTATCGACCCACCGCTGCGTGCGCCGACTTCGTGCGTGTTCGTGACGGCTACTGCACCGAACCCGGTTGCGGATGTTCGGCTTTCGACTCCGATCTCGACCATGTCACCGAATACGACCGCACCAACCCCACCCAGGGTGGGTCGACGTCGAGTGAGAATCTCAACGCCAAGTGCCGGTTCGGGCACCTGCACAAGACCTTCGGTGATTGGGTCGATGTCCAGTATCGCGACGACGAGGGTCGCCTGGTCACCGAATACCGGACTCCGGAGGGGTTCGTCATCCCCGGCGACGCCGAAAACCTCGAAGACTCGTTCCCGAACCTGCGTCGTATCCGCTACGAACAGCCACCCCAGGCCCCACCCACACCACGGGTGATCGCGGGCGACGACACCCCGCCCACACCCAACCGGCTCGCACAGAAACACGCGCGCCGGCGAGCCGAACGTGCCCGCAACAAGGCTCAGCGCCTCGCAGACCAGGCAGACCCGCCGCCATTCTGACGGGTCAGCTCACGAGCACTATCGGCACCGAGTCCCATGGTCACGACCGTTGGAGTCACCCGCACCGCCTGCAGAAGGCCCCTGTAGACCTGCAGTAGGCCCCTATAGAACAGTGCACCTCGCGGGACGCCGAAACGCCCATGGTTCACTCTTACCCATGTCCTCACGCTCCCGCGCCCGGGCGCTCTCCGCGCGCCTGCCGTTCGGTATCGGGACGGTCGTACTGATCCTCTGCGCAGCAATGCTCGTGACCGTCGGAGTGGTGCTCTCGGGCGGGAAGTACCAGGTGGACAACGCCGAGTACGCCTACGGGGAACTGCGCGATTACCACCGTGCGCCGTCCATCGCCTGGACCATCGTCGGCCACGAGGATCTCCCCGATTATCGCGACGAGGTCACCATCCAGGTCGTCGACACCTCCGACGAGGGCTGGCTGATCGCCTACCCGTCCGGCCTGGGCCGCTCGTTCACGATGGTCGACCGCCGCAACGGCCGGCTCCTCTGGGACTCCCCCGTCAACGCCGGCCAGGGCGACTGCGCCTTCAACGAAGCCGGACAGGTCGGTTGTGCGGTTCAGCTCGGCACTCCTCTCGACGACGGCTTCTATCTCGTCGACGACGCCGGGGTGCCGACGCAGACGGCCGAGTACCTCGACACCAAGAAGGTCGTGGGACTCGGCAACAACTTCCTGCGGGTCAACCGGGTCGGTCACCAGCTGTCGTTGAACACGCCGGTCGGGAAGACCATCTGGGCGCGTACCTTCGCAGCACCGGTCGTCGATCTCGAGGTCACCGGCGACATCGTCGTCGTCAAGACCGCCGACGCCAGCCAGTTCCTGGTCAACCCGACGAATGGCGACAACCGCATCGCCTGCGACCAGTGCAACATCGCCCTCTACCCGACGGGCGTGGCCGTCGAGCACCAGGATTACAACGCCGAGCGCGTGACCACCTACGCCACGGTCAACGGACGCGTCGACCCCGACCCCGTCGACGACTCGGAGGGGCTGCAGGTGGAGTCGGGACCGTCGAAGCTGCCACTGCTGACCGCCTCCAACCGCATCTTGGCCGACCGCGGCACCTACGAGGTACGCGATCCGGCTCGTCGGGGCGCGCTCTGGCGAATCAGCGACCGGGAGCTCTCGAAGTCCGGCGCCATCGCCTGCGGCTCACTGGTCAATTTCGGACGTCTCGACGGGTCGCGAACGACGTACGCGCTCGCCGACGGCAAGCACATCGGCAGCGGCCCGCCACCCGGCCCGGAACAACCCATCCTGGCCAATCCCTCCTGCATCGGCTCCACGGGCACCACCATGATCCTGTCGAATCAGGGCCAGCTGACGGCCCTGACCCCGGAGAACAGCGTGGCCTGGGAACAGGGCGTCGGTTCGCCTGGCTTGATCAAGGTGGTCGAGGGCTACATCGTGCTGAGCGAGGGTTCCACGATGTCCGTTTTGCGGCCGAACTGACCTCGCATGTGGGCCGTTTCACATCCACACCCGTGTCCCCGCGGCGACCTGCACAGACACAAACCTGACCTCCTGTCCATACCAGGGATGGTCACGGGAAGATAACGCTTTGCTCACGACCGCGTGTACGGTCGGCTCGGTTCCGAAAGCACGAACCACGAGCAGTACACGTGAGGTCAGTAAGTTTTGGGTAAGCATTCCAAGCCACGGAAGAAAACACGCACACCGCTGTGGGCCACGGCCCTCCTCCCCGTCGGAGTCCTGGCAGGCGCGGCCACCGCAGGAGCCGAGCTGTCGCACCCGACAGCCGCCCCGGAGCCCACCAGCCTCTCCACGGGGGTGACGGCCACCGCGGCCCCCGCATTCACCCCCGCCGCGAAGGCGCACCCGGTTGCCCCGGCCCCGACGCCGGCACCCGCCCCGGTCATCCGCCCGGCGAGCGTCACCTCCGGCGCGGTCCCCGAGACCAACTACGACGCCTACAAGAAGGCTGCGGGCACCCTCGCCGACACCACCCCGCGCTGCGGCATCGACTGGAAGGTCATCGCCGGCATCGGCAAGGTCGAGTCCCACCACGCCGATCAGGGCAACGTCAATCCCGACGGCGTGCTGCGCAGTGCGATCTTCGGTCCCGTCCTCGACGGTTCGCTCGGCGGCAACGAGGTCATCAGCGACACCGACGGCGGCGAGCTGGACGGCGACGCGACCTACGACCGCGCAGTCGGCCCCATGCAGTTCCTGCCGTCCACCTGGAAGGCCTACGCCGCAGACGGCAACGGTGACGGAAAGTCGGACCCGCAGAACATCTTCGACGCCGCGCTGACAACCGGTCGCTACCTGTGCGACGAGGGTCTGGACCTGCGCAACCCGGCGTCGCTGACGACCGCGATCCTGCGCTACAACAACTCCATGGAGTACGTGAACAACGTTCTCGGGTTCGCCCGCTCCTACTGATCTACTCCGGAAACGGTCATCGACCCGGCCGGCGCCTGACTCAGGCCGCCGTCTGGGTCGGTGTCGTTCTGATCAGTTCGGTGTGATCAATTCTGGGCCAGAAAGGCCTGCAGCGCAGCCGAATACATCGGCACGTCGGCGACACCCATCAGCTCGCGCGCGGAATGCATCGCGAGCTGCGGAGCGCCGACGTCGATCGTCGTGAGGCCCGTGCGGGTCGCGGTGATCGGTCCGATCGTCGAACCGCAGGGCAGATCCGCACGATGGACATAACGCTGCATCGGCACGCCGGCGTCATCGCAGGCCATCGCGAAGATGGCCTCTCCCAGTGCATCCGAGGCGTAGCGCAGATTCTGGTTCACCTTGAGCACCGGTCCGCCGCCGATCGAGATGTGATGGCCGGGCTCATGCCGTTCCGGATGATTCGGATGCGTCGCGTGGGCCATGTCACCGGAGAGGCACACGCTCGCGGCCATCGCCTGCAGGTAGTCGGAACGGGAACCGCCGCGCGCCAGCACGATCCGCTCGCAGATCGAGGCCAGGAAGTCCGACGCGGCACCACGCTCTGAGCCGCTGCCGACCTCTTCGTGGTCGAAAAGGGCCAGCACCCGCGTGTGCGCCGACGACGAGCCGTCGAGCAGCGCCCGGAGCCCCGTGTAACAGGTGCCCTGGTTGTCCAGACGTGGTGCGCTGAGCAGGTTCTCGGCCGCACCGATCACCGCCGACGGCGCGACGTCGTGGGTCATCAGTTCCCAGCCCAGCAAGGTGTCCGGGTCGATGCCCGCATACTCCGCGACCCAACCGAGAACGTCCGGGGCGGCATCGTCGAGACCCCACAGACCGTTGACGTGTCGCTGCGGATCGGGTGAGACGCCCTTGCGGTTCTCGGACAGGTGGATCGCCAGCTGCGGCACCCGCACCACCGGCTCGGTCACGTGGACGAGCGTGTGCGCCACCCGATCCCCCGCCCGGTAGGCGAGGCGACCGGACAGACCGAGATCGCGGTCGAGCCAGGAGTTGAGCCAGGCGCCGCCGTAGGGTTCGAGAGCGATCATCGCCACCCCGGCCGACGTGCGGTCGGGATGTTGCTTCACCCGCAGGTTGGGGCTGTCGGTGTGGCCGCCGACGATGCGGAAGGCCGGACCGTCGCCGGTCTCCCAGGCGATGATCGAGCCACCGCGGATCACATACGACTTCGACGACGCCGCACTGACCGTGGCCGGCCACGCCCGCTCTTCGTAAAGCCTTGTGTATCCCGCGTTCTCGAGCTCACGGGCGACCGTGGCGCAGACGTGGAACGGCGACGGCGAGGCGTCGATGAACTCACCGAGGCCGGCCGCCGATGCACTCGTCGGGATCTTCGGCGATGCGTCGCTCATCCGGGGGCACTCAGACCGAGGCGAGGACCGAGTCGATCACCGAGTAGAACAGGCCGAGCCCGTCGTCGCTGGGGCCGGTCAGGGCCTCGGTCGCGTGCTCGGGATGCGGCATGAGGCCGACGATCCGGCCGTTGGGGCTGGAGATGCCGGCGATGTCGAGTGCCGAACCGTTGGGATTGCGCTCCGGGTAGGTGAAGACGATCTGACCCTCACCCTGCAGCTCCTCGAGCTTGCGCTCCGACGCCACGTAGCGACCCTCGCCGGACTTCAGCGGGATCAGGATCTCCGCACCGCGCTCGAAACGCGTCGTCCAAGCGGTCGTGTTGTTCTCGACACGTAGCCACTCGTCGCGGCAGATGAAGTGCAGACCCTCGTTGCGGGTCAACGCACCCGGCAACAGGCCGGCCTCGCACAGGACCTGGAATCCGTTGCAGATCCCCAGGACCGGCATGCCCTTGCCGGCCGCCTCGACGACCGAGCCCATCACCGGCGCGAAGCGCGCGATGGCGCCGGCACGGAGGTAATCGCCGTAGGAGAAGCCGCCCGGCACGATGACCGCGTCGACACCCTTCAGGTCGGCGTCGCCATGCCACAGCGCGACGGGTTCGGCACCGGCGAGCCGGACCGCACGGGCGGCGTCGACGTCGTCGAGGGTGCCCGGGAAGGTGATGACACCGATACGAGCTGTCATGTCACCTACTCCGAGATCCGGGAGACGTTGAAGTTCTCGATCACCGTGTTGGTCAACAACTCTTCGGCGATCCGCTCCAGGGTCACGTCGTCGACGGTGTCGTCGACCTCGAGCTCGAAGCGCTTGCCCTGACGGACGTCGCCGATCCCGGTGAATCCGAGCCGACCCAGTGCGCCGACGATGGCCTGCCCCTGTGGGTCGAGAATCTCGGCTTTGGGCATCACGTCGACCACCACTCGCGCCATGGCACCGCTCCTCAATCTCTACTGATCAGTTCTCGCCTGGTCAGCTTACCGGGTGCCCCCAAATCGACTCAGAGCACGGATTCGATTGCGGCGACGACGGTCGGATCGGTCGGCTCGGTACGCGGACGGAAACGGTTGACGACCTCACCGTCGGCGTTCACGAGGAACTTCTCGAAGTTCCACTGGATGTCGCCGGCCTCGCCGTCGGCGTCGGCGGCCTGGGTCAGCTCGGCGTACAGCGGATGGCGGGCGTCGCCGTTGACATCGGTCTTCTCCAGCAGCGGGAAGGTGACGCCGTAGGTGGTCGAGCAGAAGGTCGCGATCTCCTCGGCGGTGCCCGGCTCCTGGCCCATGAACTGGTTGCACGGCACGCCCACGACGGTCAGGCCCTTGTCGCCGTAGGTCTTCGCGAGCTGCTCGAGACCCTCGTACTGCGGGGTGAGACCGCACTTGCTGGCTACGTTGACGATCAGCAGCGGTCCGCCGAAGTCCTTCAGCGAGACGTCGGAGCCGTCGAGAGAGGTGACCGGGATGTCCTTGATGTTGCCCATGAGGAGAGATTAACCGGTCATCGAGAGACTGTGATGGGCCGCACACCCTGGTGATCCCGGAGTTCGCCCTGATGCCGGCGATGTTCTTCGCCATCGAGACACGCAACTATGCGATCGCGACACTCGGCATGTGCCTCGCGACGATCCCCCACTCGATGTTCTACGGCGCCATCGCCGGTCTCCTGGCCCGGGCCTTCCCGGCCAACATCCGCTACACCGGACTGTCCCTCGCCTACCAGGCCTACCAGCTGTGTTCACTGGTCGTCGGCGGCGGCACACCCGTTCTGGCGCAGTGGATTCTGAACTCCACCGGCGGCATCACCTGGGTTGCGATCACCGGCGGTATCTACGCGGTCGTCTCGCTCTCCTGCACACTCGCACTGCTCAAGCGCACCGGATACGACGCGACCGAACTGTCCGTCGCCGAACGCAGCGACGAGGCCGAGCTCGGCCCGGGCATCCGCGGCGACACGGCGCCCACGGTGGCGCGGCGCCCACGGTGGCGCGACGGGACGGGATCTCAAGGTCGCCGACGAGGTCTCGGTGACTCCGGAGCCGTCCTCGGAGGAGGTCCGGCTCCTTCGCGAGGAGATCGATCGGGTGCGCCTGTAACTGCGCTGATCTGTACTTGCCTGATCACCCGTGACGCCCGCCTCCTTGAGAGACGGGCGTCACACCATTTCGCACATTATGTGCGATCTCACGCCTATTGCGTTTCCGCAATAGTTGCGTCGGAGTTACTATTTCCGGGTGTCTCAGGAACCCTTGTGCGCTTTTGGCGCCGACCAATCGATCGAGTCCGCTTCGGCGGCGCTGGTAGCGTTCCTCGACCGCCTTCTCGAGCTCGGCCGGCCCGAGACCATGGACAGTCTCGCCTCCACCGACATCACCTTTTCGCAGCTCCGGGTGCTCTGCGCACTCGGCAGCCACGACGGTCCGATGCCGGTCAACGCCATCGCCGAGCAGGTGCAACTGTCCCTCGCGGCCGCGGGCCGGACGGTCGACAAGCTGGTCAGCTGCGGTTTCGCCGATCGTCGTGAAGACTCGTCGGACCGACGGATCAAGCGCGTCTCGCTCACCGACGACGGCATGCGCTACCTCGAGACACACCTGGCACTGCAGCACGAGACCGTACGACGGTTCGTGGCCGGCCTCCCCGCCGAGCTACGGGACAACCTGTGTTCGGCACTGAAACCCATCGTCGACGACGCCGTCGACCACTTCTGCCTGACCGGATCGACCGATAGGAAACGAACCGCATGACATCCTCCACCGGAGGCCACCTCCACGAAGGTCCACCAGACACCAAGCTGGACAAGAACGTCCTGCTGGTGGCCGGCGTGGTCGTGCTCGGCGCGATCATGTCGATCCTGGACGTCACCGTCGTCGGCGTGGCCCAGAACACCTTCCAGCAGGAGTTCAACACCGACGCCGCGGGCGCCGCGTGGACCGCGACTGGTTACACCCTCGCCCTCGCCGCGGTGATCCCGCTGGCCAGCTGGGCGGCATCGCGTTTCGGAACCAAGAAGGTCTATCTGACCTCGCTGGTCCTGTTCACCCTCGGCTCGATCCTGTGTGCCTTCGCACCGAACATCGGCATGCTCGTCGCGTTCCGTGTGGTGCAGGGCCTCGGCGGCGGTCTGCTGATGCCCATCGGCATGATGATGCTGACCAAGGCGGCCGGCCCCGAACGCGTCGGATCGGTCATGGCGGTCCTCGGTATCCCGATGCTCCTCGGCCCCATCTCCGGCCCGATCCTCGGCGGCGTGCTCATCGAGCAGCTCAGCTGGCACTGGATCTTCCTGATCAACGTCCCGATCGGCATCATCGCCTTCGTCTACGCGTGGATCGTCCTGCGCGACGACGCCGAGACCAAGAAGTCGTCGATCGACGTCATCGGCCTGCTGCTGCTGTCGCCGGGTCTGGCGCTGTTCCTGTTCGGCATCTCGTCGAGCGCCGAACACCGCACCTTCGTCACCGGCTCGGTGCTGATCCCGACGATCATCGGTGCGCTCCTCATCGCCGCGTTCATCTTCCATGCGCTGCGCGCCAAGAAGCCGCTGCTCGACCTGCGCCTGTTCAAGAACAAGACGCTGAGCATCGCGGTGGCCACGATGGTGCTGTTCATGATCGCGTTCTTCGGTGCGGCACTGCTGTTCCCGCAGTACTTCATCGGCGTCCGCGGCGAGTCCACGCTGACCGCCGGCCTGCTGCTCGCCCCGCAGGGCCTGGGCGCGATGCTGACCATGCCGATCGCCGGCAAGCTCACCGACAAGATGGGTCCCGGCAAGTTCGTGCTCGGCGGCATCGTGCTGATCCTGATCGGTCTGTCGACGTTCACGATGCTCGGTGCGGACACCTCGTACTGGCTGATCTGCGGCTCGCTGTTCGTCCAGGGCCTCGGTATGGGCATGACGATGATGCCGATCATGTCCGCTGCCCTCGCCACCCTGAGCAACCACCAGGTGCCGGACGGCTCGACGCTGATGAACGCCATCCAGCAGGCGGCCACCTCGATCGGCACCGCGGTCATCTCGGTGATCCTGGCCAGCAGCCTGGCGAGCAAGCCGGAGGCCGGTCTCGCGATCATGGCGAACACCTCCGACAAGCCGCTGCCCCCGGGTGTCCCGAACCCGTTGCCGGAATCGTTCTTCGAGACCGCCGCCGACGTGTTCTCCAACACCTTCGTGGTCTCGGTCGTGCTGATCTGCCTCACCGTGATCCCGGCGTTCTTCCTGCCGCGCAAGAAGATCGCCTCGCCTCTCGTCGAAGAGGACATGGAGCGCGGCCCGATCATGATGCACTGATCGACCCGGATCGAAACCGCAAAGAGCCCCACCGCCCGCGAGGGTGGTGGGGCTCTTCCGGTTTCGATACGGTTCCTCGCTGCGCTCGTCACCTACTCAACCAGCGAAGAACTGCCGGCCGAGTAGGTCTGAGCCG
>NZ_JALPSY010000036.1:0-51247 GCF_023218005.1 Gordonia sp. C13 | reverse complement strand
CTCAGCGCGGTTCCGGGCTATAAATCTGAGGCGGTCAGGCGGTCGTAGAGATCGCCGAGTTCGTCGACTTCGGCCGACGAGGATCTTGCAAAACCCGTCCCGCCACGGCGATTGACACCTGGGTAAACGGCCCTGCGGTCTCACGCGAGTGCTGACCAACGACCTGTCGTGGGCGTTGGCTAGAGTGTGCGGCACTGTCGTTTTCGGTTCGCGTGCATTAATTACCCTCATCACGAAAATACGTTTGCTTTCCGAATCGCAGAAATCTATGGAGGATTACTGAGACCGGCGATGTAATCGGAGTCCACCAGGTCGAGCATGATTCGGGTGCATCGACGCTCGTCAGTTCCGTCCCTGCCAATGTCAACTTTGTCGGTCCGAAGAGGCTGAAGACGAATATCGAAGTGCCCTCGATTGAAGCAGGAGAATCCGGGCTCTATTTCCTTCCGGATCGGGTATTGGTCCGGGATACAAAGCGATTCAGTCATATTCACTACGGCGACCTACTTGTTGTTCACGGACAGAAGCGCTTCGTTGAGAACTCTTCGCCGCCCAGCGACGCCCTCCAAGTCGACACGACTTGGAGGTACGTCAACCTCAACGGCACCCCTGATCGCCGGTTCAATAACAATAGGCAACTGCCTGTGATGCTCTACGGCCGACTGAAGTTGAGTACGGCGTCGGGGCTCTCTTGGATCATTCAGGTGTCTCGGCACACTGTTGTAGAACCTGTCGCTGAGGCAGTGCGCTCTGCACCGAACATTCCAGCGGGAAACTGAAAATTGCGGCGCCGAAGCTGTTTTCGTAGAAGTAGTGCGCACATCGCGCGCACTACTTCTACAAATCGCCGGCGGTCAGGCGATCGTAGAGATCGCCGAGTTCGTCGATGGCCTCGGCGATGTCGGCCGGCGCGACACCCGTGGCGCGCAGCGCGGCACGGAGATCCGAACCGTCGAGCGCGGTGAGCGGATTCATCCGCGGAACCGTCGGAAGCGGCGGCAGCGTTGAGGTGGTGCCGTAGAAGTCGTCGGGCCGCAGCGGCCCCGACGACGCGTCGGCCTCGGTGACGGGCGATTGCGCGGGCCGCGAGTCGATCTCGGCGAGCAGGTCACGCAGATCGGTACCCATCACCGTCAGCAGCGTCAGCGGCGACCGGTCGATCTCGGCGGCGATCTCGTAGCTGGTGACAAGGGCATGGACGCACCGCGGGGCCTCGTCTGGGCAGGTGCAGTCGGTCGCGACGTCTGCGGATTCGGTGGGCACGAGCAGCTCACCGAGGATCGGCGGCTGCTCTCCGCGTGTGAGCCGCATGAGTTCCTCGACGCCGCCGCGGTCGCGGAGCAAGCCGGCCAGCGTCGGGGTGTCGACGGTGCGGGTGGTGATGATGACGTCGAACGGTTCGAGTTGGGTGCCCTCGACCGACGCCGTCACCTGACCCGCACCGATCCGGAGTCCGCGCACATGCCGGTCGCGGAAGTACCTGCGCGCCTTGGTGACGTGCCGGCTGTCGGCGACCGCCTCGCCGTCGGCGCCGCGACCCTCGACCACGTCGACGAACGCCCGCGACCACGGCGTGAGGCCGTATCCGCGGACGGCGATGGTGCCGCGTTCGCCCTTGCGCTGGGTGCCCTTCTTGCGGACGGTCATTCGCTCACCGCCTCCTCGCGGAGTCGGAACAGTTCGAAGAGTTCGTCGTCGGCGAGGTCGGAGACCCAGTTCTCGCCGGCGGCAACGGTGAGCCGCGACAGTTCGCGCTTCTTGGCGATCATGTCGTTGATCCGTTCCTCGATGGTGCCGACGCAGACGAACCGGTGCACGGACACCTTCTGGTTCTGGCCGATGCGGTAGGCACGGTCGGTGGCCTGGTCCTCGACGGCGGGATTCCACCACCGGTCCACGTGGATGACGTGGTTGGCCGCGGTGAGATTGAGGCCGGTACCGCCCGCCTTGAGGGTCGCCAGCATCACCGGGGGGCCGTCGTCGGACTGGAAGCCGGCGACCATGCGATCGCGTTCGGTGCGGCCGAGTCCGCCGTGGAGCAACGGGATCTCGGTGCCGAACTGTTCGGCGAGCCAGCCCGACAGCATCTCGCCGAACGCCGCGAACTGGGTGAAGACGAGTGCGCGGTCACCCTCGTCGGCGACGGTGGAGACGATGTCGGCCAGCAATTCGACCTTGCCCGAACGATGTTCGCCGTCACGGATGAGATCGGTGCCATCGGCGAGGTAGTGCGCCGGGTGATTGCACACCTGCTTGAGCCGGGTGAGGGCGGCCAGCACGTTTCGACGGCGCAGGGTGCGTTGCTGCTTGTCGCGCAGCGCAGCCATGAGTTCGTCGATGACCGCACGGTAGAGGGCGGCCTGCTCGACGGTGAGGTTGGCGCGTACCGCGAAATCCGCCTTCTCCGGCAGATCGGCGGCGATGGCGGGGTCGGTCTTCTCGCGACGCAGGATGAATGGCCGGGTGATCGCCGACAGGCGCCGGAGGGCACCGGGGTCGCGGTCGCGTTCGATGGGTTCGGCATATCGGGCACGGAACACCGACGCCGACCCGAGCAGACCGGGGTTCACCAGGTCGATCACCGCGCGCAGGTCCTCGAGGCGGTTCTCCACCGGGGTGCCGGTCAGCGCGAGGCGTCGACCGGCGGGGATGTTCCGGATCGCCTTGGAGGCAATCGTATTGACGTTCTTGAGGTGTTGGGCCTCGTCGACGACGACGCGGTGCCAGGGCTGCTTGGAGAGCAGTTCGAGATCGCGGCCGGCGATCGCAAAGGTCGTGATCACCACGTCGACGGAGTTCCGGATCGCGGTGAAAGCGGCTCCCGATGCCCGCGACGGGCCGTGGTGGATCGCCAGCCGCAGCGTTGGCGCAAAACGCGCGAACTCACGAGACCAGTTGCCCACCAACGACATCGGGCAGACCACCAGGGTGGGGCCGGGGGTGTCGGCGTCGTGGTCGACCACATTTCGCTCGTGGCACTCGAGTGCGATCACCTGCAGCGTCTTGCCCAGACCCATGTCGTCGGCGAGAACGCCTCCGACGCCCAGGTTCGACAGATGTGCCAGCCAGTCCAGACCCCGCTGTTGATAGGGGCGCAGTACGGCCTCCAGATCGGCTGGGGGAGTGACGGGTTCGGGTCGGATGGCGCCGCCTTCGGCGACGTCGTCGAGCCACGAGAGTCCTTCGACGCGGGTGACGGGGACCGGGAGCTTGTCGGCCTCGCCGGTGACCAGACCGAACAGTTCGCCGAAGTCGGCGGGCGGTTGGGATGCGGCGAGCGCCCGCTGGGTTGCCACGAATGCGGCGGCGCGTGTCAGCGCCGATCCCTCGGCGCGAACCCACACGCCGCGTACCCGGACGAGATCGCCCTTCTGCCCGGACAACTCGTCGAGGTCGGCGTCGGTCAGGGTGATGGCGTCGGGCGTATCACCCAGAGCGAGGCGCCATTCGAACTCACGGATCTCGCGGAGACCGACCATTGCCGCCGGTGCGCCGCCACCGG
Source organism: Gordonia sp. C13 (assembly GCF_023218005.1). Classification (NCBI taxonomy): domain Bacteria; kingdom Bacillati; phylum Actinomycetota; class Actinomycetes; order Mycobacteriales; family Gordoniaceae; genus Gordonia; species Gordonia sp. C13. Next base: position 47,745 of record NZ_JALPSY010000036.1, on the reverse strand, counting down.
GTGGGGGCAGCGCGCGCAGGGCGAGGCTTGGTCGGACCTCGGCGATGGTGCGGGGGAGCAGCACCGGGATACCGGCGGCACCGAGGGCGGCGGCGCCGGTGGCGAAGAGCTCGGCGGCGACGTCGGTGGGGAGTAGGAAGTCGAGGGAACCGCGATCCGGGTCGGCCCGGTCGAGTTCGGGGAACTCGCGTACCGCGGTGGCCAGCGCGGTGGTCAGCTCGTCGAGTTCGTGAGCGTCGAGACGGTGGGGTGCCACCGGCTCGATCTGACCGTCGATGCTGCGTCGGCAGACCTCGAGTCGCCACCGGGAAGCATCGGCGACGTCGTCGCGCGTCGGCAGTTCGAAGGAGTCGTCGGCCCACGCGTCGTCCCAGTGGGAATCGGCCAGGTCGTCGTATTCGGGTTCGTGGAGACGGAAGATGAGGGACTGGTCGTCCCGCGGCACCCCGGCATTCCACCGGGACCAGCTCCCCACGGCGGCCGCGAGTCGCTCGGGGGCACAGGGTGGGCCGGCGTCGGTGCCGGGCAGCAGCGCGCGGACCACCGGCGATGCCGGACGCGGCTCGCCGAGCCGGGGGACGGAGCGGGCGATCGTGGTGCGGCATTCGTGGTCGACGAGCTCGGCGAGGAAGTCGTCCAATGCGGCGTGGGAACCGTTGTGCAGCAGGGCATCTGGAGCGCTCCCCAGGACGACGGCATGCCAGCTGCGCCATGTCGGCGTCGGGATGACGACCCAGCGGAGCAACCATTCGCCCGCAACCTGCTCGGCCGACGGCGCCACTGAGCCGGCGGCGACGAAGGAACGCACGCCGTCGAGCAGATACCGGTACCACCGGACGTCACCGCTGACCGTCACCGACCGCGAGGCGTCGAGCAGGGACACCGCAGAGGTCAGGCCGAGCGTTGCAGCCCGGACGAACTGCCGTCGGTTGCCCTCGCCGACGATCGGGATCTCGCTGCGGAACCGACGGCCGGACAGGGCGTCACGGAGCGGCTCCGGCAGGTCGGCCGGCTCGCCGTCGACCCACACGGCCATACCCACACCGGGTCGCCACAGGGCGTGAAGCGGTGCGAGGGAACGAGGCGTCGGGGCGGAGTCCGGGGGAGTCTGCCCACTGAGCTGCGATTCTGATGGCATCGAGGATCGCCCGCCAGTCTAACGATGGCCCCCGACACGGCCGTTTCCCCGTCGTTCGCCGCGGGTAAGGGAGAAGATCGATTCGCAGGCACAGCGGCATCACGAGTGCGAGGAGGCACCGATGGGACAGTCGAAGGACCAGCAGGCCGAACATGACGAGGGCACTGCCGAGGTTCGCAAGGACCCTCCCGGCCCCAAGGACCACGGACGTGAGGGCGGTATGGCGACCCGGGAGAACGCACCCGACGCGGTGAAGCGCTCGGACGACTCCGGGGACTGACGAGAAGCGACTGGCGAGAAGCGACTGACCGGGTACGCAGTAGTGGGCGTACCCGGTCAGTGCTGTCTGCAGATCAGAGAGGTCAGGAGACCTCGCGGAGGAGGCCGGTCGCGACGTCGAAGACGAATCCGCGCAGCGAGCTGGTCTTGGTGATGTACGGGCTGTTCTTGATGCGGTTGAGCGACTGGCGCACGTCCTCGTCGATGTCGCTGAACGCCTCAGCGGCCCACTCCGGCTTCTGGCCGATCTCGGCCTGGATGTCGCGCTTGAAGTCGTCGTCGGTGAAGGTGAGCATGCCGCAGTCGGTGTGGTGGATCAGGACGATCTCGGTGGTTCCGAGAAGGCGCTGGCTGATCGCGAGAGAGCGGATCTCGTCGGCGGTGACGACGCCGCCGGCGTTGCGGATCACGTGGGCCTCGCCCTCGTTGATGCCGAGGGCGCGGTAGACGTCGAGGCGGGCGTCCATGCACGCGACGATGGCGATGTGCTTGCTCGGCGGCAGCGGGAGGGGGCCGTTGAAGGTTTTGGCGTATTCGGCGTTGTTGGCCAGGTACTGATCGGTGACAGTCATGCGCAAACAGTGATACGTCAGAACGTCCGGGGCGAGGGTTTGACCTGGCCTGATCCAAACGGTGGACGCGGGGGTGACTCAGGAGTTCCCGTCGAGCGAACCCTTGACGTCGTTGAGGACCAGCCAGGCGGCGGCGAGGCCGGAGGAGTCGTACCAGACCGCGTCGTCGACGGCGAGGACGCGCTTCCACATCGAGGCACCCAGTCCCAGCCACTCGTCGCTGAGCAGAACCTCTTCGCCGTGCTGCTGACCCTCCTCGCCCTCGAAGCTCACATAGATGAGGTCGCCTTCGGCCTCGCGGAAGTTCTCCGACGTGACGGGGAAGGAGTCGGGGACCCGTTGCGGAGCGGGGCGCTGCACGCCGATCTCGCCGAGGATCTGGCCGGCGAAGGTGTCCATGCCGGCGATGGTCTCCGAGTCCTCGCCGAACCGGACCAGCGACACCTGGGTGTGCGAGGCATCCATGCGCCTGCCGGTCTTGGCGGCCTCGGTGGTGAACTCGGCCAGACGCTGACGGCCGGCCTCGCTGCGGTCGACCGCGTCGGCCACCGCCTGGAACTGTTCCTGCCAGTCGCCGACCGGGATGGTCACCGAGCGGACACCGCGGAAGGTCTTCGACGACGCGGCCGTCTCGGGCGTGGTGAGGACGAGGTCGGCGTCGGCCTCGGAGACCGCGGCGGCGTCGGGGGTGGTCCCGATCGCCGGTACGGACGTCAATTGCGGCCCGAGGTATGCGGGCACCGAACCGGGAGCCGCGGTCACCGCCGCCACCTTGTCGCCCATTCCGAGAGCACACAGTGCGTCGAGCAACGTCGGGTCGGTCACGACGATCCTCGTAGCATCGGTGGTGCCGGATTCCGCGGCCGTGGGCGCGAGACACGTCTTGGAGAAGTCGCGCTCGGGGGAGACGATGTTGACCTCCGCGACACGCGTGACGGTGGTCGAGATGGGCGAGCCGTCGGGAGTGGTCAGCTGCTCGTCACTCGAGCACGCCGCTACGGCGACGACGACCACGCCGAGTACCGCCGCTGCCCAGACGGGCCGGCGACCCCGGACACGACGAACACGTACATCCGTGACCCCGTTACCCCTGCTCTGCACCCGCCCAACCTAGCACCGGCGCCGCGGCGTCGAGCGTAGGCTTCAACGGGGCCGCGAGACCGTCGGTCGCAGACGCTGCCGGGGGTGTCCGGAACACCCGGCGCGTCGACGAGGAAAAGGGTTTGAGCACCGCCGATGTGGTGTGTCAGGCGTCGAATACGACAGATCGTAGGACCCGCTCGGCCCGGGCGTCGGTAAGGGTTTAGGATCAGTACTCAGCGCTCGGTTTGTGTTCATGTGCCGACCGACGTTCGAAGGGGTTCGACGTCGAGCTCGCGCAAGAGGAGGATCTGTGACCGCGGTAGACCAACCCACCACGCAAGTGGCTCCAGTGCGACCATTCCCGGAGCGCTATCAGCCCAAGGGTTCGTTCATCTACAAGCTGTTGACGACGACCGATCACAAGCTGATCGGCATGATGTACATCACTGCATGTTTCGCGTTCTTCCTCATCGGCGGCCTCATGGCGCTGCTGATGCGTGGTGAGCTCGCGCATCCGGGCATGCAGTTCCTGTCCACGGAACAGTTCAACCAGCTCTTCACGATGCACGGCACCGTGATGCTGCTGATGTACGCGACCCCGATCGTCATCGGCTTCGCCAACTTCGTGTTGCCGCTGCAGATCGGTTCGCCCGACGTCGCGTTCCCGCGACTGAACGCACTCGGCTTCTGGCTGTTCGTCTTCGGTTCGACCATCGCCATCGCCGGCTTCATCACCCCGGGCGGCGCTGCCGACTTCGGTTGGACGGCGTACACGCCGCTGACCGACGCCGTGCACAGCCCCGGCCTCGGCGCCGACCTGTGGATCATGGGTCTGGGTGTGTCCGGTCTGGGCACCATCCTCGGTGCCGTCAACATGGTCACCACCGTGGTCTGCCTCCGTGCACCCGGTATGACGATGTTCCGCATGCCGATCTTCACCTGGAACATCCTGGTGACCAGCGTGCTCATCCTGCTGATCTTCCCGCTGCTGACCGCCGCCCTGATGGGCCTCGAGGTCGACCGTCAGTTCGGCGCCCACATCTACGACCCGGCCAACGGTGGCGTCATCCTGTGGCAGCACCTGTTCTGGTTCTTCGGACACCCCGAGGTGTACGTCATCGCGCTGCCGTTCTTCGGCATCGTCTCGGAGGTCTTCCCGGTCTTCTCGCGTAAGCCGATCTTCGGTTACTCCGGCCTGATCTACGCGACCCTCGCGATCGCCGCCCTGTCGGCCGCCGTGTGGGCGCACCACATGTATGTCACCGGCGCCGTGCTGCTGCCGTTCTTCTCCTTCATGACGTTCCTCATCGCGGTTCCGACCGGCGTGAAGTTCTTCAACTGGATCGGAACCATGTGGCGAGGTCACATCACGTTCGAGACGCCGATGCTGTTCTCGGTCGGCTTCATCGTGACCTTCCTCTTCGGTGGTCTGACCGGTGTTCTGCTCGCGAGCCCGCCGCTGGACTTCCACCTGTCCGACAGCTACTTCGTGGTCGCGCACTTCCACTACGTGCTCTTCGGAACCATCGTGTTCGCCACCTACGCCGGCATCTACTTCTGGTTCCCGAAGATGACCGGACGCATGCTCGACGAGCGCCTCGGCAAGATCCATTTCTGGCTGACGTTCATCGGTTTCCACATGACGTTCCTGGTGCAGCACTGGCTGGGCAACGAGGGCATGCCGCGTCGTTACGCCGACTACCTGCCGTCGGATGGCTTCACCACGCTGAACACCATCTCGACCGTCGGTGCGTTCATCCTCGGCCTGTCGACCCTGCCGTTCCTGTGGAACGTCTTCCGCAGCTACCGCTACGGCGAGGTCGTGACCGTCGACGATCCGTGGGGCTTCGGCAACTCGCTGGAGTGGGCGACCTCGTCACCGCCGCCGCGCCACAACTTCACCGAGCTGCCCCGCATCCGTTCGGAGCGTCCGGCCTTCGAGCTGCACTACCCGCACATGATCGAGCGGATGCGTGCCGAAGCTCATGTCGGCCCGGGTCACGACGCGGGCAAGGATCGCCAGATGGAGGAGGCTCGCCGCGAGCCGTTCACCGTCGGATCGCATGAGGGGTCGCCTGATCCCGATCCGCGCTGACCGGTGAGCAACGACTCAACAGGCACTACCGGTACGACCGTTCTCTTCACCGTCACCGGTCCCGACCGGCCAGGCGTCACCTCTGTTCTCATGGGTGCCCTGGCCGGTCAGGCCGTTGCCCTGCTCGATGTCGAGCAGGTGGTCATCCGCGGGCAGCTGACGCTCGGCGTGCTCGTCTCCGCGAGCGGTGATCCCGAGACACTGCAGGAGATCGTCGAGCAGGCGATGGCCTCCATCGGCTTCGACGTGCGGGTGGAGATCGGCGTCGATCCCGGTAGCCGCACCACCTCGTCCCATGCCGTCGTGATCCTCGGCAGCCCGGTCACGGCCACCGCGTTCAGCGCGGTCGCCGCGAAGCTGGCCGGCCAGGGCGGCAACATCGACTCGATCCGCGGTATCGCCGACTATCCGCTCACCGGCCTCGAATTGATGGTCAGCGTGGCCGGACGCGGCGGGGTGGCCGCCGACGCGGCCCTGCGCAAGGGTCTCGCCGAGGTCGCCGCGAAGCATTCGGTCGACATCGCCGTCGAACGCGGTGGTCTGGCCCGACGCGCCAAGCGCCTCATCGTCTTCGATGTCGACTCCACCCTGATCCAGGGCGAGGTCATCGAGATGCTCGCCGCGAAGGCCGGCCGCGAGGCCGAGGTCGCGGCGGTCACCGAAGCCGCCATGCGCGGTGAACTCGACTTCGAGCAGTCACTACACCAGCGCGTCGCGGCCCTCGCCGGGCTCGACGCCGGAGTCATCGACGACGTCGCGAAGTCCTTGCAGCTCACTCCTGGTGCGCGCACCACCATCCGCACGCTGCATCGGCTCGGTTTCCACTGCGGCCTGGTGTCAGGCGGATTCCGGCAGGTCATCGACGGGCTGGCCCACGAACTCGAACTCGACTTCGTGCGTGCGAACACCCTCGAGATCGTCGACGGCAAGCTCACCGGACGTGTGATCGGCGAGATCGTCGACCGGACCGGCAAGGCGCATGCGCTCCGTTCCTTCGCCGATCAGGTCGGTGTGCCGATGGAGCAGACGATCGCAGTCGGCGACGGTGCCAACGACATCGACATGCTCAGCGTCGCCGGACTCGGCATCGCCTTCAACGCGAAGCCCGCGTTGCGGGAGGTCGCCGACGCGACGCTGAACCATCCGTTCCTCGATGCCGTGCTGTTCATCCTCGGCGTCTCACGCGACGAGATCGAGGCCGCGGACGCCGCCGACGGCGTGTACCGGCGGGTCCCGCTCGGCTGACGTGTCGGACATGACGGACAGCGCCGACGGAACGGGTTCGCCGGTGCCGCCCGACGCCGTGACGGGCTCGCCCATCACCCCGGATGCTCCGACGCGGCCACCCGTCACCCCCGATGCAGTGGTGGCGAACCATCGACGCCTCGTCGGATACGTCGGTGGCGGGGAGGATCCCGAGGACCCGGCCGACGTCCTGGCGATGGCGATGGTGCTGCACATCGAGAAGTCCGATCCGCCGAACCGCACCGATCTGTTGACCGCGGCCGCACGGGCCGTCGTGCTGCTGTGTCTCGACGACCGCGCAGCCGGCGACGGGCCGTGGGCGTCGGCGATGGACGAATGGTGTCAGGCCCGCATCCGAAAGATCGCTCGTCGGGCGCGTGGCGCGCAATGGGCTGCCGCGCAAGAGGTGTGGGGCGTCACCGCGACCGAGGGCGACGCCGAGGCGCGTGCGTTCGTGCCCGGCCGCGTCGGCGATCTCGACCGGCGGGTCAAGAAGCTGCAGATCGGCGGCACCGAGGTCGACGGCGAACTGCCCACCGAGAAGCCAGATCACGGCGTGGTGTTGTGGACCAATCCCGGGCTCGACATGACCGTCGGCAAACTCGCCGCACAGGTCGGGCACGCCTCGATGCTCGCCGCGAAGTTGCTCGACGCCGACGAGGCGATCCGGTGGCGGCTCGATGAGTGTCCGATGGCGGTGCTTGAGGCCACCCCGGAACGATGGCGGGATCTGCTCGACGCCGATGCCGCCGGAACCGCGGTCGCGGTCCGCGACGCCGGCTTCACCGAGATCGCGCCCGGTTCGGTCACCGTCATCGCCGAGGTCGTCGGGAACTGATCACGAGACAGGGGAGTAGATGAGCGCCAGCGAGCTACCGGACTGGGCGAAAAGCCTTGATCTGCAACCGCACCCGGAGGGTGGCTGGTTCCGCGAGACCTGGCGCAGCGAGATGGGTCTGCCGAACGCGGTGCTCCCGGCCGGCTACACCGGTGACCGAGCCGCCGGAACCGCCATCTACTTCGTCCTGATGCCCGGCCAACAGTCGGCCTGGCACACCGTACGCAGCTCGGAGATCTGGCTGCACCACCGCGGGGCGCCGGTCCAGCTCGATCTCGGCGGCGACGGCGAGGCCCCCGGCGACCCGACCCCGATCATCGTCGGGCCCGACATCGAGGCCGGACAGCAGCCGCAGGCGCTGGTGCCGCCCGGCGTGTGGCAGCGTGCCCGGCCCATCGGCGACGAGGCGGCTCTGGTCAGCTGCGTCGTCGTGCCCGGCTTCGACTTCGCGGACTTCCGGCTCGAGGACTGAAGCCGGCGCCCGGGATCAACTCCCTACGGCGACCGGCGAATTCGCCGGGGCGAGATGTCCGAGCGTGCTCATCCAGACATCGCGGCTCGGCGCGAGCGACGCGACGATGAGCTCGTCGGCGTCGGCATGCCCGGCGAACCAGCTCAGGTACTGGCGCACCTCGTCGGGTGTCCCGATGCCGGCGTAGGTGAGCATCTCGTCGATCTGGCGACCCTGGGGCATCGACAGCACGGCGTCGGCTTCCTCGTCGGTGAAGGTCCGGCCGCGTCCGTACAGCAGCGAGACGCGGTTACGCCGGGCGATCTGCAGCTGCTGCTGCGCGACGTCCGGGTCGTCGTCGGCGATCACGCCGACTCCGGCGATCACATACGGCTCGGCGAGGACCTCCGACGGCCGGAATTCGCGGCGGTACAGCTCGACTGCCTGCGTCAGGGCCTGCGGTGCGAAGTGGGACGCGAACGCGTAGGGGAGTCCGAGGGCGGCAGCGAGCTGTGCGCCGAACAGCGACGAACCGAGGATGTAGAGAGGCACGTGGGTCCCGGCACCCGGGGTCGCACGAACCCCTTCGATGCGTGATTCGTCGCCGAGGAACGCCTGCAGCTCGAGAACGTCGTGCGGGAAACGCTCGGCCGAGGCGTGCGTGCGACGCAGCGCTTGGAAGGTCTGCTGGTCGCTGCCCGGCGCGCGGCCGAGTCCGAGGTCGATGCGGCCGGGATGCAGCTCGGCGAGGGTGCCGAACTGCTCGGCGATGGTGAGCGGGGCATGGTTGGGCAGCATGACGCCGCCGGCTCCCAGGCGGATGGTCGAGGTGTGGGCGGCGATGTGCGCGATGAGCACAGCAGGCGCCGACGACGCGATCGCCGACATGTTGTGGTGTTCGGCGTACCAGATCCGCTTGTATCCCCACTTCTCCGCGTTCTGCGCGAGATCGACACTGGCGGCAAGACTTTCCGCGACGGTCTCGTCGCGGCCGACGGTGGCGAGATCCAGGATGGACAGAGGAAGGTTTTGAGCGGTCACGTAGTCCATCAACCCGGCGAACGGGTCAGAGTATTCCCGCTCGGTCGCTTCGACGCAGCTCACACCGGCCGTCCCCGACACGGCTCATCCGAACCGGTCGAACGCCTGGGCGTGAGGCAGGATAGGGGTCGTGACCGAATCCGATCCCGACCTCTTGATCGACTTCCGCGACGTCGCGATCGTCCGCGGCGGCAAAACGCTCGTCGGCCCGGTGTCCTGGCAGGTCGAACTCGACGAACGCTGGGTCATCATCGGCCCGAACGGCGCCGGTAAGACGACCCTGCTGCGGCTGGCCGGCGCGGAGGTCCACCCGACCTCGGGCACCGCCTTCGTGCTGAACGAGAAGCTCGGCCGGATCGAGATCCGCGAACTCGCGACGCGGATCGGTGTGGCCAGTCCCGCCCTCGTCGACCGGGTGCCCGACCACGAGGTCGTCAGCGACGTCGTCATCTCTGCCGGTTACGCGGTCCTGGGCCGCTGGCGCGAGGCCTACGACGACATGGACCGCGACCAGGCCGTCGAATCCCTGGAGTCGATGGGCGCCGAGCATCTCGCCGAACGCACCTTCGGAACCCTGTCGGAGGGGGAGCGCAAGCGCGTGATCATCGCCCGCGCCCTCATGACCGACCCCGAACTCCTGCTGCTCGACGAGCCGGCCGCCGGCCTCGACCTGGGCGGCCGTGAAGAACTCGTCGACCGTCTCGCCACCCTCGCCGCCGACCCCGACGCCCCCGCCATCGTGCTGATCACCCATCATGTGGAGGAGATCCCGGAGGGGTTCACGCACGCGCTGATCCTGTCCGAGGGCGGCGTCGTGGCCCAGGGCCTCCTCGAGGAGGTCATGACCAGCGAGAACCTGACGGCCGCCTTCCGGCAGCAGATCATCCTCGACAAGGTCGACGGTCGGTACTTCGCTCGACGCCGTCGCCGCGCGGGCGGTCACCGTCGAGCAGGAGGCAACTGATGACATCCACCGGTCAGGGACCCGAGGTCGTGTCCGCACCGATCCGCGACGCCGCGACGGTCGTCCTGGTCCGTGACTCCGCCGACGGCATCGAGGTGTTCCTGCAGCGTCGGGTGAAGCAGATGGCCTTCGCCGGCGGTATGACCGTCTTCCCGGGTGGCGGCGTCGACAAGCGCGATGCCGGCGCCCACGTGGCCTGGACCGGTCCCGACGCGGCGTGGTGGGCGTCGCAGTTCAACACCGACGCCGAGCTCGCCCAGGCGCTCGTGTGTGCGGCCGTCCGCGAGACCTTCGAAGAGTGCGGCGTCCTGCTCGCGACCACCGCCGACGGGTCCTTCGCAGACCCGGGTGCGCTCGCCGACGACCGGCAGCGGCTTGTCGAGAAGTCGCTGTCGTTCGCGGAGTTCCTGACCGCGCGGGGACTCACCCTGCGCGCCGATCTGCTGAGTCCGCTCGCACACTGGATCACCCCGGTCAACGAGAAGCGTCGGTACGACACCCGGTTCTTCCTCGCCGCCATGCCCGAGGGGCAGGAGGCCGATGCCGAGACCAGCGAGGCCGAGGTGGCGAGGTGGGCCAACGCCCGCGCCGCGATCGACACCTGGGCCGACGGCAAGCACTTCCTGATGCCGCCGACCTGGGCGCAGCTGCACTATGTCAGTGGTTTTGCGTGCGTCGAGGATTTGCTGGCCGCCGAGCGGTCCATCGAGTGCATCCTGCCGAACACCACGCCGGGCGCCGGGCTCGCGGGTCTCGGCTTCCCGGGGTCCGACGAGTACTTCCGCACGCTCGGCGATCAAACGCCGCCGGAGATCACGCTCTAGGTCCTCAGGCATCGTCGAGGTCGACGGTCTCGTCCTCGTCATCGCCGATCTCCTCGCGATCGGCCCACTCGAGCAGGGTGTCGAGGCGGTAGGAGACGTCGTCGATCTCGGCATGTAGGTCTCCGAGCTCGGCGAACCGCGCGGGCACGGTGGCGATGGTGAAGTCGTCGGGTTCGATGTCGTCGATCTCGTCCCAGCGCACCGGCGTGGACACCGTCGCCCGCTGGTTCCCACGCACCGAGTAGGCCGACGCCATGGTGTGGTCTCGGGTGTTCTGGTTGTAATCGACGAAGACGGCGGCGGGGTCGCGGTCCTTGCGCCACCACGTCGTCGTCACGTCCTTGGGCGCCCGACGTTCGACCTCACGGGCGAAGGCGAGTGCGGCGCGTCGGACCTGCGGGAAACCCCACTCGGGTTCGATCCGGACGTAGATGTGCAGCCCGCGCCCACCAGAGGTCTTCGGGAAACCGCGCATGCCCAGCTCGTCGAGGACCTCCTCGACGACGTGGGACACCCGCTGGATGCGCGAGAAGGTGCAGTCCGGCATCGGGTCGAGGTCGATGCGCCACTCGTCGGGGGACTCGGGGTCGGCGCGACGCGAGTTCCAGGGGTGGAACTCGACCGTCGACATCTGCACCGCCCAGATCACCGACGCCAGCTCGGTCACGCAGAGCTCGTCGGCGGTCCGACCGTACCGGGGGAAGTAGATCTCGGTGGTCTCCAGCCAGTCCGGTGCGCCCGCCGGGACCCGCTTCTGGTGTACTTTGTTGCCGCTCACGCCCTTGGGGAAACGGTGCAGCATGCAGGGGCGTTCGCGCAGGGCCCGCACGATGCCGTCGCCGACCGACATGTAGTACTCGGCGAGGTCGCGCTTGGTCTCGCCGCGTTCGGTGAAGTACACGCGGTCCGGACTCGACAGGCGGACGGTGCGATCACCCACCGTCAGCTCGATCGGCTCACCTGCGGAACCCGCGCCTTTGGCCATGTCGCCCACTGTAGGGCGGTTCGATGTGACGCGTGGGATCTCCGGGGCCGGTGACACCGGCCTGCGACACCGGGCCGACTTACCAGACGGTAGCCTTCGAGAATGCCTGAGTTCGTGACCCTCGAAACGTCCGACGATCATCCCGGCGTGGGCACCATCCTGCTGGCCCGCCCGCCGATGAACGCCTTGAGCCGCCAGGTGCAGGCCGAGCTGGCCGCGGCCGCCGAGGAGGCGACGCTTCGCGACGACATCAAGGCCGTCGTCGTCTACGGCGGACCCAAGGTCCTCGCCGCCGGCGCCGACATCAAGGAGATGAACGACCTCAGCTACGCCGAGATGAGCAAGGTCGCCGGCCGCCTGCAGCGCGACCTCGGGGCCATCTCCGAGATCCCGAAGCCCACGGTCGCGGCCATCACCGGCTACGCGCTGGGCGGTGGCCTCGAAGTCGCGCTGGGAGCCGACCGCCGGATTGCCGGTGACAATGCCAAGCTCGGCGTCCCCGAAGTCCTGCTCGGACTCATCCCCGGTGGCGGCGGCACGCAGCGTCTGGCGCGACTCATCGGACCGGCCAAGGCCAAGGACCTCATCTTCACCGGCCGCTTCGTCGGCGCGGAGGAGGCACTCGCGATCGGCCTGGTCGACGAGGTCGTTGCCCCCGACGAGGTCTACAACGCCGCCCTCGCCTGGGCTGGGCAGTTCACCGGTGCCGCGTCGGTGGCGATCGCCGCCGCCAAGAAGGCCGTCGACCAGGGCCTCGGCGTCGACCTCGACACCGGACTCAAGATCGAAGAGCAGCTCTTCGCCGCGCTGTTCGCCACCGAGGACCGTGCCATCGGCATGAGGTCGTTCGTGGAGAACGGCCCCGGCAAGGCGAAGTTCACCGGGCGCTGAGCGAAGCGAACCCTTGAAGATGCTGAGCGACGCGGGCCCCAGAAGACGCTGAGTACCGCAGCCCCATACAGACATCAGTAGTGACCGACTCACGCGACAAGGAAGCGATCATGACCACCGACGCCACCCCGGGTATCGATCCGGCGCCGAATCCGCATGCCACCGAGGAGCAGGTTCAGGCCGCTCTGAAGGACACCAAGCTCGCCCAGGTGCTTTACCACGACTGGGAGGCCGAGACCTACGACGAGAAGTGGTCGATCAGCTTCGACGAGCGCTGCATCGATTACGCGCGTGGACGTTTCGACGCCATCGAGACCGACGAGCCGCTGCCGTACGGGCGTGCGATGGAACTCGGCTGCGGCACCGGCTTCTTCCTGCTGAACCTCATGCAGTCCGGTGTGGCCGAGAAGGGTTCGGTCACCGACCTGTCGCCGGGCATGGTGAAGGTCGCGCTGCGCAACGCCGAGAACCTGGGCCTCGACGTCGACGGCCGGGTCGCCGACGCGGAGAAGATCCCCTACGACGACAACACTTTCGATCTCGTCGTCGGACATGCTGTGCTGCACCACATCCCGGATGTCGAGCAGGCTCTCCGCGAGGTGCTGCGCGTGCTGAAGCCAGGCGGCCGGTTCCTGTTCGCCGGCGAGCCGTCGACCATCGGTGACTTCTACGCGCGCTGGATGAGCCGCGCGACGTGGGCGGTCACCACCAACGTCACCAAGTTCGGACCGCTGCAGAGCTGGCGTCGCCCGCAGGAGGAACTCGACGAGTCCTCGCGTGCCGCAGCTCTCGAGGCCGTCGTCGACATCCACACCTTCGATCCCGACGAACTGGCCGGTATCGCCCGTTCCGCCGGTGCGGCCAAGGTCTCCACCGCCACCGAGGAACTGGCTGCTGCCATGCTCGGCTGGCCGGTCCGCACCTTCGAGGCCGCGGTTCCGCCGGAGAAGCTCGGCTGGGGCTGGGCACGGTTCGCGTTCGGCGGCTGGAAGCGTCTGACCTGGCTGGACGAGAACGTCCTGCGCAAGGTCGTGCCGCAGAAGTTCTTCTACAACGTCGTGGTCACCGGCACCAAGCCGGAGTAAATCCGGCGTTTTGTAGAAAGCGCAGGGTTATGGCGCGCATTCCCTCTACCGATCGGGTCGTCGCTTCCGCGGCGGCCCGATCGTCGTTTTCGGGACCGGGGCCGCATCCTGCGTGCAACCATGGGCTATGGCCACCCTGCTCACGTCCGACGAGTTCGAGATCCGTCTGCTCTTCAGTGACCCGGTGGCGGAGGTGAGACAGTTCCTCCGCGAGGCCATCGAGAAGCGTGAACCCATTGCTCTCGACGTCGAGGGCACGGTTCATCTGCTGAACGTCGCCAACGCCAGACACGTCGTGCTGACCGAGCAGGACCCGGACGACGAGTCGCTGGCCACCGACGATCGGACCACCGTCGTCACCTCGATCGTGGAGTTGCGCCAGTAGAGGCCGATCATGAGAGTCCGGCGAGCCACGCCTCGACGTCGGCCTGGGATCGCAACCGCACCACCGGAAGTCCCGGCTCCGACCGCTGGAGCTGCGGTACCGCCGCGGCGACCGCGTGCCGCTGGCTCACCGACCACCGGATGATGTGCTCGGGGTTGGTGAAGATGGTCCGCAAGGGCGCCTCGAGGTTGCCGTTCCACAAGACCTCGCGCCGCAGTCGCCGCCGCACAGTACGCCTCACGACGCGAGGGAAAGTGGTCGTCCAGTAGGGCAGATCGAGCCAGACCAGCAGTTCGGCACGCGCGGCAATCAACGGTCGCGCGTCGCGGTACTGCCACTCGGTCACCCAGGCGTCGCTTGCCAGGAACTCCCGTACATCGTCGAGGAACTCGGGCCGACGTACCCAGCCCGGTCCGTGGTGGAGGGCGTCGATCTCCACATGCGGAACGTCGAGGAGTCCGGCGATCCGGCGCGCCGTGGTCGTCTTGCCGGCGCCGGACACCCCCGCGACCGCGATGCGCCGGGGACGCCGCGGCCGGTCGTTGTGGACGTTCACATCCGCCATCGTCGCAGACGTGACGGGCGATCCGGGGCAGGGCAGGTGACGACGGTAGCCTGCAAGGATCATGAGCTATTCCTTCAGTCTCGACGACGTCGCGTTCCTGCGGTCGCGCCACGGTGAGAAGGCGCTGGAGACGGTGTCGGGTCTGGCGCTCACCCCCGCGTCGATGCTGTCCGACATCACCGAGGTGCGCAGCCGGTACGCACCACACGACGCCGCGCTGATCGAGACGGTCCGGAACCGTCGGCGAGCCGCGTCGAAGCTGCGGGACCCGGCGGGGTTGTTGCTCACCGACGACGGGCTGCAGCAGGCGACAGCGTCAGTCGTCGCCGCGCACCGCGCCGCCGAGATCGCCACCCGTTTCTCGGCGTCGGTGGTCCACGACATGACCTGTTCGATCGGTGCCGAGCTCCGGGAACTGGTGCGCGCCAAGGGGATTTCCGGAGTGATCGGCAGCGACCTCGACCGCGTCCGGCTCGCGATGGCGCGCCACAACGTTCCCGATACGACGCTCCTGGTGGCTGATGCGTTGACGCCGACCTCGACTGCGGATGTTCTTCTTGCCGACCCTGCTCGACGCTCCGACGCCGGCCGGATCTTCCGCCTCGACCAGCTGACCCCACCGCTGCTCGAACTGCTCGCCACGTACGCGGGCCGCACGCTGATCGTGAAATGTGCTCCCGGACTGGATCATCAGATGCTGCGCAACCGGTTCGGCTTCGACGGCGAGGTGCAGGTGACCTCGCTCGACGGGGGCGTCCGCGAAGCGTGTCTGTGGTCGGGGCCGGGGGTCGAGACCCGGCGCCGGGCAACGGTTCTGCGCACCCGGCCCGACGGCATGGTGACGGAGTTCGAGATCACCGATCACGAGGACGACGACGTACCGGCCGGCGAGGCGGGGGAGTGGATCGTCGATCCGGATGGTGCGATCGTGCGGGCCGGACTCGTCAAGCACTACGCCCACCGCTTCGGTCTGTGGCAACTCGACCCGCAGATCGCTTATCTGACCGGCGATTCGGTGCCCGCCGGAGCACGCGGGTTCCGGGTGATCGAGCAGGTCGGGGTGACGGAGAAGGTTCTCCGCAAGGCGCTGGCCGCCCATGGTTGCGGCCCGCTGGAGATCCTCGTCCGCGGCCTCGACGTCGACCCCGACCAGCTCCGCAAGAAGCTGAAACCCAAGGGTGACCGCCCACTGTCGGTGGTGCTCACCCGGATCGGACGCAAGGGGACCGCATTCATCTGCGAGCCGGGCGTGAGGTTCTGACGGCTGCTTGTAAACCGGAGCTTGACACCTCGACGCTTGTAAATCTAATCTTTACAAGTGTCCGAGGTGGAAGAAACAGCACGGGAGATCGAGCGGTACGCGCGCAGTGTGGCAACCGGGCCCGGTTCCGAACCGGGGGACCCGGGTGCTCGCGAAGCGGCACTGACCCGAGTCCATGACGCACTCCAACTGGGCCGTCGTGCAGAGGAATTGCTCAGCGTTACGGCTCGCGCCGCACGAAAGTTCGGATGTACCTGGCAGGAGATCGGCGACGTCGTCGGCGTCACCCGTCAGGCGGCGTTCCAACGCTTCGGCAAACCCATCGACCCCAGAACAGGAGCACCCATGCAGAAAGTCACGATCGCCCACGCCGACGTCATGGCCCTCGACATCATCGAGAAGATCACCAAGACCGAATGGGACAGTGTCACAGCACGTTTCGACGAGACGATGACCGCTGCCCTGTCCGATGCCGCACTCGCCGACGCCTGGGCGTCGGTGGTGGCTCTCCAGGGTGAACTCGAGGGCACCGGAACGCCTTTCGTGCGCGGTCACGGCCTGCACACGGTGGTCGACGTCCCGCTCGAGCAAGAGGCCGGGGAAATGGTCTTCCGCGTCGCATTCGACGCCGACGGTCGGATCGCGGGGTTGTTCTTCCTCAATCCCGACGCGGCGAGCAAGGACCTCTGACCTGAAACAGAATGCGGGCTGACTGCCGATTTCCGGCACTCAGCCCGCGTTCTTGTTCGGACGCTCTATCCGAGATTGGCCTTGCTGTCGAAGAAGTACACCTCGCCGAGGTTGGTCGCGGTCGCGATCTGCCCCGAGAAGGAGACCGAGACGCCGGTCGCGAACCCTGACGAATTCGGCAGCGGCAGGGTACGTTTCGTCGCCCCGTCGTCGGTCGAAACCTCCACCAGTGACAGGGTGTCCTTGCCGGGGTCACGGACGACGGTCCAGGCGGTCTTCTGCTGGGTCAGCATGGACAGACTGACCGTGGCGAGATCGGTGCGCTGCCACACCTTTTCGGCGCGGTCACCCGCATCGCGGTAGAGCGTGAGCGGGGCGCCGAGCGAGCCGGTGGGGATGATCAGGCCGTCGGGCGACACGGTCATCGTCGCGAAGCCGTGTCCGCCGATGTCCTGGGTCCACTTGGTCGACCCGTTCTCGGTGTTCAGCGCGACGATCTTGCCGTCCCGCGAGAAGGCGTAGAGCGTAGCGCCGTCGGCGGATAGGGTCGGCGTACCGATGACGCCGCTCGGGACGTCGGCCTGCCAGGCGGTCCGCACCTCGCGCTTGCCGGCGACCTTGTTGTACTTCATCGCCCGGATCTGCGAGGACGCCGCGCCCTGGGGGAAGAAGTTGAGGTAGAAGCGTTCCCGGCCGGTGTCGACCGCAGCGGGTGCCGGGATCGCGCACTGGGGTCCGTTGCGCACGCAGTCGCCGAAGCCGAGGAGCGGCTGTTCCGGGTCGGCGTCGTCGCGCAGTTTCACCTCGGGCGCGGTCAGTTCGTTGCGCTGGGTGTCGATGAGCAGGATCTGACCCTGCGTCGTAGTCACGAGCACCTCGTTCGGGGCGGCGAACTTCGCCGACAGCGGGACACCGATCACGCCCGCACGCCAGCGGATCGCCCCACCGGCGTTGAACGCGAGGAAGGTGGTCTCCTCGCCGAGGTACGGCTGATCGTATTGGTCGACGAGCATCGCGTTGACCTCGACGCCGGCGCGCATGTCCTTGCAGAAGTTCTTGCGGCCCGACCGGCCGTCGAGTACCAGGACGTTGCACCCCTGGGCGGCGTTCGATGTGACGCCGACATTGCCCTTGCCCGAGATCGTGACGGGTGCGGTGACCGGTCCGCCGGTGGGGCGCGTCCAGCTGAGGGTGAGGTCGTCGGGGACGTCGGCGTAGGCGAAGTTCGCGTTGCCGGGGACGCCGCCGTAGCTGGGCCAGCCGACGCTCGGGATCGAGCGGACGTCGATGTGCCCGTCGGAGCAGCCGGCGAGCACCAGCGAGCTCACGGCCGTGACGGCGACGAACAGGCGGGTCAGCGCAGATCGGCGGTGTCGGGACACCTGCGGTCGGGCCAATGCCATCGGCGCTCCTCATCGTCGGTTCCACCGGCACGAGACGTGCCAGCAGTGAGCCTATCGTGTGCGAAAAACCGGTCGTTTAGGGTTTGTCCCATGACCACCATGTGGAACGCCTCCTACCGGTCCCGACGCCGCGCCGGCCGTCGCCGCGATCCCGAGCAGGCACGATTCCTCACTCTCGATTCGCTGCGCTGGGTGAAACGCAATCGCGCGTACACCCCGTGGTACCTGGTCCGTTACTACCGTCTCGCGAAGTTCCGCCTGGCCAACCCGCATGTCGTGCTGCGCGGCATGGTGTTCCTCGGCCGCAACGTGGAGATCCACTGCACGCCCGAGCTTGCCCGGATGGAGATCGGCCGCTGGGTGCACATCGGCGACGGCAACTCGATCCGCTGCCACGAGGGCAGCCTGAAGATCGGCGACAAGACCGTCTTCGGCTGCAACAACGTCGTGAACGCCTACCTCGACCTCGAGATCGGCGGGTCCACGCTCATCGCCGACTGGTGCTACATCTGCGACTTCGACCACAAGATGGACGACATCACGCTCCCCATCAAGGACCAGGGCATCGTGAAGGGGCCGGTCCGCATCGGACCCGACACCTGGGTGGCGGCCAAGGTGTCGGTATTGCGCAACACCATCGTCGGCCGCGGCTGTGTCCTCGGCTCGCATGCGGTGGTCAAGGGCGTGATCCCCGACTACTCGATCGCGGTCGGAGCCCCCGCCCGCGTGGTCAAGAACCGCATGGACGACTGGGCCAAGAACGCTGAACAGCGCGCCGAACTCGAACGCGCCCTCGCCGACATCGAACGCAAGAAGGCCGCCGCCGAGAAAGCTGCAGCGGAGCGGGCTAAGTAGCGACCGGCCTCCCGGACCTCATTTCGACCGTGCAGCCGGTAGGGATCAGCAATAGGTACCGCCTGACGATACCTATTGCTGATCAGGATTCGGCGGGTTCATCCGCAGACGGCACCGATGTGGCATCAGCGGTAGGCGTCGAGTCCGACGGCGCATCGCTGTCCTTGGTCGGAGCCTTCGCTCCGGCGGTTGCAGGTTCGACGACGGTCTCGGTCCACCGGTTCCCGTCCCGCGCGACGGTTGTCACCGTGCCGTCGGGTTCGGTGATCTCCAGGGTCGAGGTCTCGGGTAGCCACCGAACGTCGCTGCTCGAGGAGAACCGGCCCTCGTACTCACGTTCGCCGGTTTTCGCGCTACGGATCGTCACCTTCCCGCCGGACTCGTAGTAGGTGTAATCGCCGGAGTCGGAAAGCTCTCCACCGGAGGGCAGTTCCGTCGCGGTCGGAGTGGGGGTCGACGAGTCGTCATCGGCGGACTCGCTAGCAGGGGTCGACTCGTCGAGTTCGGCGGGTTCTGAAGAATCAGGGGTCATTGACTCCGGTGCAGCGCCACGCGCCGCAGCTTGTGAGCCGCACAGGACGCCCAGGGGTATCACGAAATAGCGGTTCAGGGTTACCGAAAGAGAAGCGGCAGAAACGAAGGCGCCTTTTGTGACCGTCAATGTCACCGGTCTGCTTCCGCTGGATAGGAGGGTCAGCAGAGAACCGATCAAACCGTCCCCGATCGGGTAAACCATGGTGCCCTGTCCCTGGGCGTCAATGGGGGGAGGGTTAGACGATAGACCCTGGAATGTCAGTTGGTATTGGAATCCGATGTTCTCAGCCGGGTCGTCCCAGCTGAGATCAACTGATCGGTACAACCCTAGGATAGAGGACTGGTTCGTGCATTTGAACCCCGAGGGGTTCGGCGGTCGTCCCGCGGTGACCGCACCGGTCGCAGTCGCTTGCCCAGTGAGCGCTTGAGCATCCCCAGCGCCGTGAACGGTCGACGCGCCCAGCGCGACGACCAGGGTTGCAGCAGTTCCTGCCAGAATTCGCTGCCCTGCTGGCGAATTCCGCCATCCCTGTTTCGGTGAGAAGGCGACGGCGAGGAGCAGCAGAATTGCGAGAGCTTGTAGAGCAAGCGTGTACGGGTTCTTCAGCCAGGCGGCGATGTAACCGAGAAGCGGGACCGTCCCGAAAACGCGGTCGACCTCGGTGACGACATAAGTATGCGAATCGGCGACGTCGTTCGCATCACCGCGCAGCGTGAGCGACACGGAATTACCGGTACGCCCGTCGACTGACGCGACTCGGTGCGTGACCCGCACGCCATCGTCGCGAATAACGCTGACGACGTCCCCCTGCTGGATCGAGGTAGCCGTCACCGAATGACTCAGTCCTAACGATCCGGTGGGGATGGTGGGCGCCATGGACCCGGTCTCGAAGATCATCGGACGGACCCCGAAGACCAGCGCGAGGAGTGTTGCGATCAGACAGATACTGCCGGCAACGGCACCGACTGTCAGCAGCCGATCGGCTCGTTGGCGAGGAATGGGTACCGCGAACTCGACGGTCGGGGAGTCCTCGATGTCGATGTACTGCATCACGGCACCGCCGCGTCGAATGTGAAGGTGACTGTTCCGGTGGTCCCGGCCAGGTTCCCGGCAGCGTTCGTGGGCAAGGTCAGCTGCATACACAACGCCTCGGCGCCGGTCGTCGCGGCCAGGGACGGGCGGCTGGCAAACGTCGTGGCGGTGGCAGTGATCGGCACACCGGTGACCAGCTGCGTACCTCCCGTACAAACGGAACCGCTGACCGTGCCGCCGGTCACGACGTGCAGTTGCATGGCTCGCCCTAGGTCGGTGGCGCTAGACACCTTGGCGCTGTAGCTGAATGCCACGGTGCCAGTGTTCTGAACGGTCACCACGTTGGCGGTCGTGTCACCCGGCACGAGCGAGCCGGGAAACGCGAACGTGTGCGCGACAGAACCGTTCGCCTTGATCTCGAGGTTCGCGGTGGTGAAGGTGCCTGATGTGGTTGCGGCAGTCGTCGACCACAGGGCAGTGGTGCCGATCGCGCTGGTGGTCAGCAGGATCCCGCACGTCAGCATCGCACGGACCCGGCGTGACGTGCCCGGCGGCCACCTCAGACGACTCATGCACTTGTCTCCGGATCGGTTGGTGCGGCGTCGGAATCGCTCTCGTCGCTCTTTTGGCGACGATCGGCGATGAACTGCCATGCGCCGTAGACGAACAGCGCGCCCGCGGCCACGAAGATCAGCACCGTGCGGCGCTGGCCGGTAAACCAGTTGTTGACCCAACCGATGTAGGGCACCGAGTACCAGAGGGTGCCCCGCACCTGCACGGGCCGGACGGGCTCGGCATCGGCGATTCCGTTGTTGTCACCCTGGGTTACGAATCGGAGCTCGCCCTGCGGGTTCTCGGTCACCTCGATGACCCGATGCGTGATGACTTCTGGTGAACCCGAACGAATCTGATAGGTGACGACATCACCGACGCCGATCTCATCCGCAGGCCGCGGTTTCACGACGATGAGCGTGCCCGGCGGATAGTCCGGCTTCATCGAACCGGTGAGAACCGTATAGGGCTGTGCGCCGGCGATCTTCGGGATCAGGATCGTCGCACACAGGATCGCGACGGCCCCGATGAGCAGCAGCCAGGAAACGGCTTGCCACACTTGGTGGAGAACGCCGCGTCGCTCCGTCGGCAGCTCGACGGAAGCGTCTGTGCCATCGAGAGATCCGCCCCTGGCGAACTCGATCGTGGGACTGTCGTCGACAGTCGGTGCTGCTTGGGGTTCGTTCATGGCCTGGTCTGCTCCGCTGTGAAATCGAAACCGATGGTGAACGTCGCCGGCTGAGTTCCTGTCACCGAGACGAGCTCTGCGCGGATGCACCACGAGGTGGTGGCCCCCTTCGCGAGAGGCGTCCAGGAAGAGGTGAAGGTGGTGCCGGGACTCGATGTGTTTTGAGCGTTGAACGCGCCGGTCAACGGGGTTCCGGTACCCGGGCAGGTCGACGCCGGGGCGCCCGACAAGTTGACGGTGACCGTCGCGCCGGACGTCGACACCGCGGGACCGGCGGATGCCAGTCGGAACCTCAGCGGAGCCGACCCTGTGTTGTTGATCGTCAGTACCGCCTGCTGGGGCTGCCCGGGAACCACGTTGGTCCCGTTCAGTGCAGGAAAAGTGAAAGACGAACCACCACCGGAACCCGGTGCGAGACCGATCGTTCCGGTGGTGATGTCGGACGCGGGGCCATCCGCCTGCGCGGTCCACAGCGCCAGCGTGGTCTGTACCGATCCGAAGAGCAGCACAACCACCCCGATCGCGAGGGCCGCGAAGAGGACGCCCCGCCGCTTCAGGGCCGCGGGCACGAGTAAACCAGCGCTACGACGGACGGACCTGATTCAGCATGATCTGCATGCCACTGACATTGATCTGACCGTTGGTGAAATCGAGGTTCGGGGTGTCCTCGGCGAATGCGACGGTGACAGTGACCGGGAGGACCTGGGCATTGGACACCACGACGGCCGTGTTGGGGGCTCCTGTTCCCACCTGAGTGGTGGTGGTGACATACGTCGTGGCGGGCGTCGTCGATCCGGTGCCGATTCCGGTGACCGAGAGTGCGGCTTCCATGTTTTTTCCGGTCGCGGTAACCGTGCAGTTGGCGCTATACCGCCAAGTGTCGCCTGGCACCATGAGATCGGTCGCAGGATTGATCGTGACCTCGGGTACATCACCGGAGATGTCGGTCCAAGTCCCTGCGGGACAGGCGAGCCCGAACGCGCCCGCGGCTATCGCTCCACCCGCGACATCCTCCGCATCACTCCACAGCGCATACGACCCCATGCCTCCGAGGAGCAGGATTGCGCCCGCCGCGACGGCAATGGCACCCTTGGTTTTCCGATTCATGAACGTGCCCCTTTCAGGGAAAGCTGCGCCCCAGAAATGTTTGCTGTGGGCAATGCGCGTCACGCTAGCGAACCGGAACAGGGTCCGTTTTCGAAACGGATGTTATTGGTGATGCTAGAGACTAATTTGTTATGAAAAGTACAAATCAGGGCTCAACTGGTTTTCCGGGGTCGCGTTCCGGAAGTGGCCGCATCGGGATATCCGGACGTCCGACGGGGTGGCGAACCCGGCGCTTGGCAGCGAGGTGAACCGCCGCGGTGCGCTCGGCCACCTCGGCCCAGGAGAACTCGGCGGTCAGTCGGGCCCGTGCGCGGACAGCTCGTTGGGCTGCTGCGCCGGGGTCGGAGAGCGTCGCTCGTACTGCAGCGGCGAGCCCGGCGACGTCGGCCGGTTCGAAGGTGAGTCCGGTGTCGGGTTCCTGAACGGCCTCGCCCAGACCGCCCGCGGTCGAGACGATGAGCGGGATGCCGGTGGCCGCCGCCTCGAGGGCGACGATGCCGAACGGCTCGTAGCGGCTCGGCAGCACGATGGCGTCGCAACGGTGCATGAGGGTCACCAGCTGGTCGTGGTCGACGGCGCCGATGAACCGCACCGCCTTGCTCACCCGATGCTTGCGGGCCTGCTCCATCAGCCACTCCCGCTGGGTGCCGTCACCCGCGATGGTCAGGGTCGTCCCCGGGTGGCTGCGTCGGATACGGGGGAATGCAGCCAGCAGATCCTGCACACCCTTCTCGTATTCGAGGCGGCCGGCGAACAACAGTTCCGCCGGACCGCTGGTCCGCGGGCGGGCCGCGAACGGCCATGTGCGGATGTCGATTCCGTTGTGGATCACGGAGATGTCGGCGGCGTCGTAACCGAAGAGTCGGTTCACCTCGTCGCGCATGGACGCCGAACACGTGATGAGTGCGTCGGATTCGGCGACGAGCCACCACTCGACCGAATGCACCTGCCTGTTGGTGCGGCCGCTGACCCAGCCGCTGTGCCGGCCCGCCTCGGTGGCGTGGATGGTGGAAACAAGTGGCACATCGAAGAATTCGGCCAGCGCGATCGCGGGGTGGGCGACCAGCCAGTCGTGCGCGTGCACGACATCCGGAATCCATCGCGTGGAAGAATCTGCGAAAGCCCGCTCGCCGGCGAGGATCTTGAGCCCGGCACGGATGAAGGAATGGCCCATCGCCAGAGTCCAGGCCATCATGTCCTGACCAAAATCGAACTCCGGCGGATCCTCGGCGACCGCGATCACGCGCACACCTTCGACGACGGTGTCGGTCGTCGGATGCGTGAGTGCATCGGTACCGGACGGACGGCGGGTCAGGACCACGACATCGTTTCCGGCGGCGGCCATCTCGGTGGCGAGGTGATGCACATGCCGACCCAGCCCGCCGACGACGACGGGTGGGTACTCCCACGACACGAACAAGATCTTCATGAGATGCTCCCCTCGGCATCTGCGGTCAGGATCGCGTGCAGACGGCGCGCATCGAGCGCGGGGAATAGGTTGTCGGCCCGCGCCCAATTCTGCGCGAGCGTCGCCGCCGCGTCGTCGCGACCGCGGAGTGCGGCGTCGCTGATCTCCCGCGTGGCGTGCGCATGCGTGTGCGCCCGGGACACAGCGTACTGCGCGGCGGTGTCCTTCGACACCATGAACGGCCAGTCCGACGACACCGTGAGCAGGGCTTCCCGAACAATCTGGTCGGCGACGCGGCTGCGTTCACCGCCGCCGGCGAGGAGTTTGGCCACGGCGTCGAGAGCTGTCTCGGTCACCTCCTCGTTGAGGGTGACGAGATGCTGCACCTGCGGACCGTTCCACACGCGCCAGTCCTTACCCGATCCCCACGACGACGCGGGAAGATCGACCGGGTCGCCGACGAGACCGGATCGCGTTGCGCCGGCGAGGGTTCCGACCTTCACCCCGACCTCGGGCAGGCGACGCAGGACGCGTTCGAGCCAGATCGGACCCTCATGCCACCAGTGCCCGAACAGTTCGGTGTCGAAGGCGGCGACCACCAGCGCGTCGCGGCCGATGCGCTCCGACTCCGCGACGAGGCGCTCGCGGACGTGCCCGACGAAATCCTCGACGTGGCGGTCGATCACGGCGTCGACGCGGGCCGGGTCGTAGGGCTTCTTCTCCTCGCCCGGCACCGAGCGCCCGGTGACGCGGAACCGCTTGAGTCCCGACTCGTGGTCGTAGGTATGGAAGTCGCGGTAGGCGGCGTGGCCGGGGTATCCCGACTTCGGCGACCACACGCGGTAACTCACGGTGAGGTCACGTCCGTAGGCGATGACACCGCTGTCGCCGACCGGGCGGCCGAGTGCGGTGTCGCCGTGCAGCGTCGGCCCGTCGACCATGAAGTGCCCGACGCCGGCGCGGGCGTACTCCGCTTCCATCCCCGGCGCGAAGGCGCATTCGGGTGCCCAGATGCCGGCCGGGTCGAAACCCCAGCGCGCGTGCGCGTCGTGGAGGCCCTCACGCAGGAAGAAGGTGCGCAGCCGCGGGTCGAGCAGCGGTGCGAACGGATGCGCGAGGGGGCCTCCGAGGATCTCGGCTACCCCGCTCGAGGCGACGCGGCGGATCAGTGGCGAGGCACCGTGCCGCCACTTCGTCTCGAAGGTCTCCAGTGCCCGCTGGGCGTCGAGGAATTCACGACGGCCCGCGTCGGCGCGGTCGGGGTCATTCGACGTCGCGGCCTCGGTCGCCCGCAGCTGCCAGTCGGCCAGCCACTCGTACATCGACGACGCGCAGTGCGGGTCGTCGAGCTGCGCGGCCAGGACCGGGGTGATCCCGAGGGTCAACTGGTCGGTGAAGCCGTCGTCGGCGAGACGTTCGAGAACGTCGAACAGCGGGATGTACGACGATGCCCACGACTGATAGAGCCATTCCTCGCCGACCGGCCAGCGGCCGTGGTTGGCCAGCCAGGGCAGGTGGGAGTGCAGGACGAAAGTGAACTGTCCCGGAATTTCGGGCGTGCTGATGGTCATTGCTCAGTCCCGGGTTGCCACCGCGAACAGGTCGAGCGAGGCGTCGATGTCGGAGTCGCGCGCGTCGAGCACGGCGAAGTCCTCGGCGGTCACCCCGGCGACATCGTCGACGAGATCGGCCGGCCACGGTTCGCCCGCGAGGGCCCGCTCGATCTGGGCGTCGATCAGCGAACCGCCCCACTTTTCGTCGAGTGTGACCAGGCGCGGTCCGTGGTGCACGCCGAGCATCGCCTCGAGGGTGAACCCGCCGTCGACGATCAGTTCGGTGAGTTCGGCGGCGTTGAGCTCACGGGTGTGGAACGGGTTGAGCGGGGTGTCGCGGCCGGGGGAGAAGGTGATCCGGTTGGGCGTGGAGATCAGCAACTCGCCGCCCGGACGCAGCACGCGCCGGCACTCGGAGATGAAGGCGGCCTGATCCCAGAGGTGCTCGATCACCTGGAAGTTGACCACCAGATCCACCGACGCGTCGGCCAGCGGGAGATCGATCAGGTTGCCCTGGTGCACGATCAACCCCGGGTAGCGGCGGCGGGTGTGTTCGACCGCCGAGGTGTCGTAGTCGACGCAGACCACCGACGACGCCCCGGCGTCAGCGATCATCGCGGCCCCGTAACCCTCGCCGGAGCCGGCTTCCAGGACCGCGCGGCCCGTGCAGCGGTCGAGGATGTGCCGGTAGGCGATCTCGTGGCGGCGGAACCAGTAGTTCTCCGCGGGAATCCCCGGGACCGTCCGCTCACCGGTCAGCGCCAGCTGTTGGTCGGCGTCGAGGGACTCCAGACCGGTGATCCCGGCCGTCGGCGGAGAACCGAGGTCTGCGTCAGTCATCTGCAAGAGCGTAGGGCATGGGGTCGCGGCGTCCCGGTTCGTCCGGCCGCGACGACCGACCGAACGATCGGCCGAGGTCGTCGTCGGTTCCCTGTGCAGGTACGACGCCGGTCCAAAGTGTGAGGTAGTCGATGTTTAGTGAGAACATAGGAGACGCTAAAGTGGTGGAGACCAATGGCCTTACCCGCCGGTAAGTTGCCGAACCCGACGCAGGAGGTCGACGAAGACCAATGACAAACATTGTCGTACTGATCAAGCAGGTTCCCGACACGTGGTCCGAGCGCAAGTTGTCCGATGACGACTACACCCTGGACCGCGAGGCAGCTGACGCGGTTCTGGACGAGATCAACGAGCGCGCCGTCGAGGAAGCGCTGAAGATCAAGGAAGCCGACGGCGGTGAGGTCACCATCCTGACTGCGGGTCCCGACCGCGCCACCGACGCCATCCGCAAGGCCCTGTCGATGGGCGCCGACAAGGCGATCCACATCAAGGACGACGCGCTCCACGGCTCGGACGCGGTCCAGACCGCCTACGTCCTGGCCCGCGCACTGGGCACCGTCGAGGGCGTCGAGCTCGTCATCGCCGGTAACGAAGCCACGGACGGTCGCGTCGGCGCGATCCCGGCCATGATCGCCGAGTACCTCGAGCTCCCGCACCTCACTCACCTGCGCAAGCTGACCCTCGAGGGCGAGACCCTCAAGGGCGAGCGTGAGACCGACGAGGGCATCTTCCACATCGAGGCACAGCTCCCGGCGATCGTCTCGGTCAACGAGAAGATCAACGAGCCCCGCTTCCCGTCCTTCAAGGGCATCATGGCCGCGAAGAAGAAGGAAGTCACCGTCGTCTCGCTGGCCGAGATCGACGTCGAGCCGACCGATGTGGGCCTGGAGAACGCCGGCAGCGTCGTGAACTCCTCCACCCCGAAGCCGCCGAAGACCGCGGGCGAGCGCGTCACCGACGAAGGCGACGGCGGCACGAAGGTCGCCGAGTACCTGGTCGGCCAGAAGATCATCTGATCTTCCCCACCAGTCCATCCGGCGAACCCCAGACATTCAGGAGAAAACCAACATGGCAGAAGTACTCGTGCTCGTGGAGCAGGACGCCGAAGGCGCCCTGAAGAAGGTCACCAGCGAGCTCATCACCGCCGCCCGCGCTCTCGGTACCCCGTCGGCTGTCGTCGTCGGCAAGCCCGGCTCGGCCGACGCGATCATCGACGGCCTCAAGGAGGCCGGCGCCGAGAAGATCTACGTCGCCGAGTCCGACGACGCGGCCGGCTACCTGATCAACCCGCAGGTCGACGTCCTGTCCTCGATCGCCGAGAGCGCCGCCCCGGCAGCGATCCTGGTCGCGGCCACCGCCGACGGCAAGGAGATCGCCGGCCGTCTCGCCGTGCGTCTCGGCTCGGGCGTGCTCGCCGACGTCGTCGACGTCAAGGAAGGCGGCGTGGGCATCCACTCCATCTTCGGTGGCGCGTTCACCGTCGAGGCCCAGGCCAAGGGCGACACCCCGGTCATCTCGATCCGCCCCGGTGGCGTCGAGGCCGCTCCGCAGGCCGGTGCCGGCGAGCGTGTCGACGTCGAGGTCCCGGCAGCTGCCGAGAACGCCGTCAAGATCACCAAGGTCGAGCCAAACATCGGTGGCGATCGTCCCGAACTCACCGAGGCGTCGATCGTCGTCTCCGGTGGTCGCGGTGTCGGTAGCGCCGAGAAGTTCTCGGTCGTCGAGGAACTCGCCGACGCGCTCGGTGCCGCTGTCGGCGCCTCGCGTGCCGCCGTCGACTCCGGCTACTACCCGGGTCAGTTCCAGGTCGGTCAGACCGGTAAGACCGTGTCGCCGCAGCTCTACGTCGCCCTGGGCATCTCGGGCGCCATCCAGCACCGCGCCGGCATGCAGACCTCGAAGACCATCGTCGCCGTCAACAAGGACGAAGAGGCGCCGATCTTCGAGATCGCCGACTACGGCATCGTGGGCGACCTGTTCAACGTCGCCCCGCAGCTGACCGAAGAGGTCAAGAAGCGCAAGTGATCTGGAAGATCACGTAGTTCCCCGGTGGCCCCCGACGTTCGCGTCGGGGGCCACCGTGCGTTCGTGACCTGTTCACCCAGGGCCGGTGCGGCTCGTGTTCATCCGGATCGCCCCGACACGTCACGCTGCCGTCTTCGTGACGACGCCGGCGGTGGCTTTCATACGGGGCATGAACGTTCTGCAGTCCATCGCCACCAGTGCGGTAACCGATTCCGCGGTCTCGGCCACCCTGCTGGCCGCCGGGCCGGTCCGGGTGCTGGTGACCGACGACCCCGCCGACATCCTTGCCGCCCAACGACTTCGCTACCGGGTCTTCGCCGACGAGCCCGGCTTCTCCGATCGAATCGGTGATCCGGCCACCGGCCGCGACGCCGACAGGTTCGACGAATTCTGTGAACACCTCGTCGTGCGGCACGACGACCACGGTGTCATCGGGTGCGCACGACTACTGGCACCGCCGCGCGCGATCGCCGCCGGCGGCTGGTACTCGTCCACCGAATTCGACCTGAGTCGACTGGCCGGCATCTTCTCGGAGACAGTCGAATTGGGTCGCGCCTGCGTGCACGCGGAGCACCGCGACGGATCGGTGACCGCGCTCATGTGGGCAGCTCTGCTCCAGTACATGGATCTGGCGGGTTACCGGTATCTGATGGGTTGCGTGTCGGTGCCGCTGCACAGTCCGGGGGAGTGGATGCCCGGAGCCGTGCTGCGAGCCGTCCGTGATCGCCTGCACGAGGACTACTCCGACCCGATCCGACAAGTCGCCCCGCTGACTCCCGCACGCATCGGTGGGCGTCTCCTCGGTGACATCACGCCCGCGGACGTCATCGGCATGCCGCCCCTGATGCGCGGATACCTGAGGATGGGCGCCCGCATCTGCGGTGAGCCCGCCGTCGACGACGTCTTCGACGCCGCGGATTTCCTCACCCTCCTCGACCGGGAGGGCGCCAACCGGCGCTATCTCGACCGCTTGCGATCGAGCGCCCAGCGTCTCGGCTCGGCGAGGCCCTGACGCGGTGACCACCATGTCGGTGAACCGTCATCCGTGGTTCCCGGTCAGCGACTGCGGGCAGGAGTGTCTCGGCCCGTTCGCCACGAGGCGGATCGTCGATGCGCTGACAGTCGGTGCGCGACTGTGTCGTCTCGCCGCGATCGCGGGCTGGATCGTCGGGACACTCGTCGCCGACAGCGCCACGGCGCGGCTCCGGAGGAGGCCCCGACGAGCACTGCGCGCACGGGCCGCACGTCCGCTGCTCGCCGCGCTCGGCATCACGGTCGTCGTCGACGACCGGCGCAGCGATCCGCACGCGAACGGGCTCATCGTCGCCAACCACATCTCCTTTCTCGACGTCCTCGCGCTGGCGCTCGTCAGCCCGGCACCGGTGGTGGCGAAGTCCGACGTCGTCGACATGCCGGTGGTGGCGCGGCTTGCGCGCCGGTTCGGGGTGATCGCCGTCGACCGCGGAACGCTGCGCGGGCTCCCGGCAGCGGTGGGAGACGTCACCGCGCGACTCGCCGCCGGATCGTCGGTGATCGTTTTCCCGGAGGGGACGACCTTCTGCGGCCGTACCGGCGGGGCGTTCCGGCCGGCCTTCTTCCAGGCGGCGGTCGACGCGGGGGTGCCGGTGTCTCCGGTCCGCCTGCGGTTCGTCGGGCCCGACGGGCGCGCCGCGACGGCCGCGAGTTTCATCGGTGACGACTCGCCGCTGGACACCTTGGGTCGGGTGCTGCGTGCCCGCGGACTCACCGTGGTCGTCCGCCTCGAACGGGCCGAGGTGCCGGGCGCCGACCGTCGCGAGCTGGCCCGGCGTTGCGAGCGTGTGTTGCGCACCGCGGAAAGTGACATCGAACGTTCTCTGATATAGGTTCCTTCGCAAGCGGCCGCGCAGTGGCCGAGGAGATCGCCGTATGTCGAAGGAGTCCGACGATGACGTCCACCCTGACCCGAGAAGCGGCCCGCGCCAAGTTCTTCGAGCTGCGGGAAGCGGAAGGGCTCGTCGACGACGCGGTCCTCGACACCATCTGGGCAGGACTGGCGACGCTTCGCCCGGAGGAGATGCTCGGAGCCTGGAAGGGCGGCGAATTCACCACCGGCCACGCCATCAACGGGATGCTGGCGAAGGCCAACTGGTTCGGCAAGACCTTCACCTCGCGCAGCGATGTGCAGCCGCTGGTCTGCCGTGACGAGAACGGCAAGCTGTTCTCGAACGTCAAACTCGGCAAGGGTGAGGCGAGCCTGTGGGCGGTCGAGTTCCGCGGGGAGATCACCGCGTCGATGGTCTACGACGGTCAGCCGGTCATCGATCACTTCAAGCGCGTCGACGACACCACCGTCATGGGCATCATGAACGGCAAGGGCGGCGTGATCGACGGACGACACCTGTACTTCTATCTCGAACGCGTCTGAGACGTCCGAGAAGGCGACCGCAAGGTCGGGTCCGGTGGTCGGGCGCCCGATGACCAGCGTGGGACGCACAGCGCTCGCAGGTCGCGGAATTTGTCGGCGTCGGTCGCGCGTTTATCCTTGCTAGCGATGCCCCTGCCAACCCGAGTGCCGCCGCGCACGTCCGTCTACCTCGACCACGCCGCTTCGACGCAGATGCTGCCCGAAGCCGTCGAGGCGATGACCGCTGTCTTCGGCGCCCCGGGCAACGCCTCGTCGCTACATGGTTCCGGGCGGACCGCCCGACGCCGCCTCGAGGAGGCGCGCGAGGCGATCGCCGCGGCCGTCGGTGCCCGGCCGTCGGAGGTCATCTTCACCGGCGGAGGCACCGAATCGGACAACCTCGCGATCAAGGGCATCTACTGGGCCCGTCGCCGCGCCGACGACCAGCGTCGCCGCATCATCGTGTCGGCGGTCGAGCACCACGCGGTCCTCGACCCCGCGCAGTGGCTCGCGGCCGACGCCGGTGCCGAACTCGTGGTCCTGCCGGTCGACGCCGACGGCGTCGTCTCACCCGCTGACCTGCGCGCCGAACTCGAGGCACACGCCGACCAGACGGCCCTCATCTCGGTCATGTGGGCCAACAACGAGGTGGGTTCCATCCAGCCCATCGCCGAGATCGCCGCGCTCGGAGCCGAGTTCGGCGTCCCGGTGCACTCTGATGCCATCCAGGCCGTCGGCCACCTGCCGGTCGACTTCGCCGCCAGCGGACTGTCCGCGCTGAGCCTCGCCGCCCACAAGTTCGGCGGTCCGCAGGGCGTCGGCGCGCTGCTGCTCGGCCGCGAGGTCGCCTGCGTCCCGCTGCAGCACGGCGGCGGTCACGAGCGTGACGTGCGGTCGGGGACCCAGGACGTCGCCGGCGCCGCCGGGATGGCTGCCGCGCTGACCTGGTGCGTCGAGCACATGGAGGAGAACACCGCTCGCGTGCGCAACCTCGCGTCACGTCTCTCCGAGATCCTGCTCGGTGTCGAGGGTGCGGTGCGCAACGGTGCACCCGCAGACGCCCGGCTCCCCGGAAACGTCCACGTCTCCTTCATCGGTTGTGAGGGCGACTCCCTGCTCATGCTGCTCGACGCCAAGGGCATCGAGTGCTCCACCGGTTCCGCTTGCACGGCGGGTGTCGCGCAGGCCAGCCACGTGCTGCTCGCGATGGGACTCGACATGGCCGACGCCCGGTCGTCGCTGCGGTTCTCGCTCTCCCACACCACCACCGACGCCGACATCGACGCGGTGGCCCAGGTCATTGACGAGGTCGTGGATCGAGCCCGCGCGGCCGGCCTCGTCTCCGCACCCGGCGGGAAGGTTTCCTGATGCGCGTACTCGCAGCGATGAGCGGCGGCGTCGACTCGGCCGTCGCGGCGGCACGTGCCGTCGACGCCGGCCACGAGGTCGTCGGCGTCCACCTCGCCCTCTCCACCGCACCCGGAGCCCTGCGCACCGGATCGCGCGGCTGCTGCTCGCGCGAGGACGCCTCGGACGCCCGACGCGCCGCCGATGTGCTCGGAATCCCGTTCTACGTCTGGGATTTCGCCGATCGATTCAAGGACGACGTCATCGACGAATTCGTCGAGGCCTACGCCGCCGGACGCACCCCCAACCCCTGCCTGACGTGCAACGAGAAGATCAAGTTCGCCGCCCTCGCCGACAAGGCGATCGCCCTCGGCTTCGACGCACTCGCCACCGGCCACTACGCGCAGCTCGTCGATGGTGAGCTGCGTCGCGCCGTCGACCACGACAAGGACCAGTCCTACGTGCTCGCCGTCCTGACGAGCGAGCAGCTGTCCCGTGCGCTGTTCCCGGTCGGGGACACCCCGAAAGCCGAGATCCGGGCCGAGGCCGCTCGACGCGGTCTCGCGGTGGCAGACAAGCCCGACTCCCACGACATCTGCTTCATCCCCAGCGGTGACACCCGCGCCTTCCTCGGCGCCAAGATCGGTATCCGCCCGGGCGCGGTCGTCGACGCCTCCTCTGGCGAGCGCCTCGCCGACCACGAGGGTGTGCACGGCTTCACCATCGGTCAGCGCAAGGGTCTCGGCATCGACGCCCCAGCCGCCGACGGCAAGCCCCGCTACGTCACCGAGATCGACCCGGAGTCGGGCACGGTCACCGTCGGTACCGCCGAGGACCTGCAGGTCTGGGGCATCACCGCGACCCGTGCGGTGTGGACGTCGGGCATCACCCCCGACGAGCCGTTCGAGGCCGTGGTCCAGGTGCGTGCGCACGGCGGACTCGCACCCGTCACCGCGACCCCCACCACGATCGACGGCGAGGCCGCGATCGACATCGTCCTGCACGAACCGCTGACCGGTGTCGCACGCGGCCAGGCCGCCGTGCTGTACCTGCCGGACGCCGAGCGCGGCGATCAGGTCGTCGGGTGCGGGCGCATCGCGTCCACCTCGTCGCAGCCGACCGCAGTCGCGACCCGGTGACCACGCCCGGTCTGCCCACCGGTGTCGGAACCGGCGTGGGCTCGATGCCCGGCACCGACCCGCGTGCGGCGGCCGCCGTGGTCAACGGTGAGCTCGATTTCGCACACCTCGTCGAACTCCCGGGTCGCGGACCCGGCTCCGACATGATCGGGCGGATGGCCGCGCTCCTCGTCGACCTCCCGATGGACACCGCCACGTGGGGATACCGGCTGGCGCAGCGAGAATCGCAGCTCACCCGCCGCGCCCGCGACTTCCTCAAAGAAGATCTCGACGTCGTCGAAGAGCTCTGGGAGACAGCAGGATTCGTCGGTACCGGCCGACCGTTCAAGGTCCAGGTCGCCGGTCCGTTCACCACCTCGGCATCGGTGGAACTGCCCAACGGCCACCGCGTGCTGAAGGATCCGGGCGCGGTCCGTGACGTCGTCGCGTCGACCGCAGAGGGGCTCCGCGAACACGTCGCCGAGATCACCCGGCGACTCGGGGCACAGGTCGTCGTCCAGATCGACGAGCCGATTATTGGGCGGGTCATCGACGGAACCGTCAAGCCCCTCACCCGGTTCGACCCGATCCGCGCGGTCCCGGCCGTCGAAGCGGCCCGGGCCCTCACCGAACTGATCGAACACGTCGACGCACCGGTGATCCTGCACGACTGCAACCGGCCCCGCTGGGACCTCCTCGAACACCTTCGCGGCGTGGCGTACTCGATCGACGTCACCGCCCCCACCGACGCCGACCTCGACGGCATCGGGATGCTCATCGACCGCGGTGACATCCTCGTCGCCGGCCGCATCCCGTCCACCGCGCCGAAGCGGCCGGTGAACGCCGACACCGTCGCCACCGACCTCGCCGCCATCACCGACCGCATCGGCCTCAACCGGAAAGTGTTGTGCGAGAATGTCGTCGTCACACCGACCTGCGGTCTCGCCGGGGCGTCGGAGAGCTGGGCGAAGAAGGCTCTCGCGATGTCCGCCGAAGCCGGTCAGCTTCTCGGCACCGATCCGACCGCCCTGTGAGGCACTAGAAGCTCTGCGGAGCCCCGCCCGGCGGAACTATTCTGCGAGGGTGCCGCACCCGATCATGTTCGACGACGCCGACCCGATCCTGGGTCGCGTGCGCGAGATCGCGCTCGCGCTGCCCGACGCCACCGAGGTCGTGTCACACGGCCGCCCGACCTTCCGATGCGGCAAGATGTTCGCGAACTACGGCGGTGGCCTGAAGGGCGGCAAGGTCCGGTACGACCAATCGGTTCTGTTCATCCCCGACGAGGCGGAGAAGCCCGCGCTCGAAGAGGACCCGCGGTTCTACGTTCCGGCCTACTACGGCCCCTTCGGCTGGCTCGGCCTGATCCTCGACGACGCCACCGACTGGGACGAGGTCGCCGAACTGCTCGACGCCAGCTACCGGCACGTCGCGCCGAAACGGTCGCTGGCGAAACTCGACCCCACCGCTCCCTGATCCGAAAGAGCGCGACGCACCCAGGTCCGCTCCCTGATCCGAAAGAGCGCGACGCACCCAGGTCCGCTCCCTGATGTGTGAGGAGCGATAGCGACGAGCCACGAAGGGCTTGGTGAGTCGCGAAGCCTGTCCGAGCACTCCGATACCCTCGGAACGTGGCAGAAACAACGGAGTCGGAGCGCCCGGCGACCGAGCAGTCGGGACCCGAGGGAGACCTTCGGGAGCAGTGGACCGAACTCGCCGAGGAGATCCGCGAGCATCAGTTCCGCTACTACGTGAAAGATTCGCCGGTCATCACCGACGGTGAGTTCGACGCGCTTCTGCGTCGCCTGCAGGACCTCGAGGAACGTCACCCCGAGCTCGCGACCCCCGATTCGCCGACCAAGCTGGTCGGCGGCGGTTTCTCCACCGCATTCTCCCCGGTCGACCATCTCGAGCGGATGATGTCGCTGGACAACGTCTTCGACTACGACGAGATGACCTCGTGGGTGGAGAGGGTCAACTCCGACGCCGGCGTCGAGGCCGAGTTCCTGTGCGAACTCAAGATCGACGGCGTCGCGCTTGCCCTGGTGTATCGCAACGGTGTCCTGGAACGCGGTGTCACCCGCGGCGACGGGCGCACCGGCGAGGACGTCTCGCTCAACGCCCGCACCATCGAGGACATCCCGCAGCGCCTCACCGCCTCCGACGAGTACCCGATCCCGGACGTCCTCGAGGTGCGCGGCGAGGTCTTCTTCCGGGTCGAGGATTTCGAGGCGCTCAACGCGTCCCTGGTGGCCGACGGCAAGCCCCCCTTCGCCAATCCCCGCAACTCGGCGGCCGGTTCGCTGCGGCAGAAGAATCCGCAGGTCACGGCGCGTCGCAGGCTGCGGATGATCTGTCACGGCATCGGCCACACCGAGGGCTGGCGACCGGCGTCGCTGCACGACGCCTACCTCGCGCTGGGAGCGTGGGGACTGCCGGTGTCGACGCACACCACCAAGGCGTCGGGCGCCGCCGAGATCCTGGACAAGATCTCCTACTGGGGCGAACACCGTCACGACGTCGAGCACGAGATCGACGGCATCGTGGTGAAGGTCGACGACTTCACCCTGCAGCGCCGCCTCGGTTCCACCTCGCGCGCACCGCGCTGGGCGATCGCCTACAAGTACCCGCCGGAAGAGGCCACCACCAAGCTGCGCGACATCCAGGTCGGCGTCGGTCGCACCGGGCGTGTCACGCCTTTCGCGGTTCTCGAACCGGTCCTCGTGGCCGGGTCCACCGTGTCCCGCGCGACCCTCCACAACGGCTCGGAGGTCAAGCGCAAAGGCGTGCTCATCGGAGACACCGTCACCATCCGCAAGGCCGGCGACGTGATCCCCGAGGTGCTCGGCCCGGTCGTCGACCTGCGCGACGGCTCCGAGGTCGAGTTCGAGATGCCCGAACGCTGCCCGGAATGCGGTACACCGCTGCGTCCCGAGAAAGAATCCGACGTCGACGTCCGGTGCCCGAACCAGGAGAGTTGCCCGGCGCAGTTGCGGGAGCGGCTCTTTCATCTCGCCGGCCGCGGTTCCTTCGACATCGAGGCGCTGGGGTACGAGGCCGCGACCGCGCTGCTGTCGGCGAAGGTGATCCGCAACGAGGGTGACCTGTTCTCGATCACCGCCGACGACCTCGCCCGCACGGAGCTGTTCACGACGAAGAACGGCGCTTTGTCGGCGAACGGCAAACGCCTCCTGGCCAACCTCGACAAGGCCAAGGACGTGGCGTTGTGGCGAGTGCTGGTGGGTCTGTCGATCCGCCACGTCGGGCCCACGGCTGCACGTGCACTGGCGACCGAATTCGGTTCGCTGGAGGCCATCGAATCCGCCGACGTCGAACAGTTGGCGAATGTCGAGGGGCTCGGCATGACCCTCGCGCAGTCGATCCACGATTGGTTCACCGTCGACTGGCATCGCGAGATCGTCGAGAAATGGCGCGCAGCAGGCGTTTCCATGGAGGACGAGCGCGACGACTCTATTGCGCGGACGCTCGAGGGCAAGACCATCGTCGTGACCGGATCGCTGGTGGATTTCTCCCGCGACGGCGCCAAAGAGGCGATCCTGCAGCGCGGTGGCAAGGCGTCGGGTTCGGTGTCGAAGAAAACCGACTACGTGGTGGTCGGCGATTCGCCGGGAAGCAAGGCCGACAAGGCCGAACAGCTCGGCGTCCCGGTCCTCGACGAGGACGCGTTCAAGCGACTGCTGGAGACCGGCAGTCCCGACTAGACGTACTCCCGGGGAGCGCTCGACGTCTCGCTAGGCGAAACCTATTGCCGGCAAACTTCGACGGCGCTCGCCCGTCGGAGGACTGCTGCGCGAAAACTCGTCCCGCTCAGGGGTGTCCGAGGGCAATCTGCCCTCGGAGGCACTTCAGGGGGACGAGATTTTCGGAGCTTGCGGACGTCGCGGAGCTCCACGGGTCACCTATTGCTGATCATCGGCCGTCGAGCCCCGGCCGGCGCTCAACCGTTGAGCGCCTTGTCGAACGCGCGGTATGCCCGCGGGTCGAAGAGCACGAAGCGGATCTCGGTCAGCGCGGTGTCCGCGGACCGGACCGTGTCGACGGCCCGGCGTGCGCCGTCGTCCATGGGCCAGCCGTAGACGCCGGTCGAGATGGCCGGGAAGGCGATCGTCGTCGCACCCAATTCGTCTGCCACGCGCAGGGATTCGCGATAGCACGAGACCAGGAACTCGGACCGGTCCTCGTCGTAGGAGTGCACGGGCCCTACGGTGTGGATCACCCAGCGCGCGTCCAGGTCACCGGCGGTGGTCGCGACTGCCTCGCCGACGGGGAGTCCGCGTCTGTACTGACCGGCCCGCAGTTCTTTGCATTCGGCGAGGATCGCCGGACCGCCACGACGGTGGATGGCGCCGTCGACCCCGCCTCCGCCGAGGAGTGTCGAATTGGCGGCGTTGACGATGGCGTCGACCGACTGGAGGGTGATGTCTCCCTGCACGAGTGTGATGGAGGTCATCGCTCCATCATCGCGCTATTCGTCGGCGCGCAACACCGTACTGACAATGCCTGCCAAGTAGCCGAGCCGCGCCACCTCCGAGGGGCGGAAGTCGGGTCCGCCGATGCGGCCGAGCAGGACGACCTTCTCGTTGGAGCCGATGGGTGCGGCGGCGAGGCGGGTGTCCATCTCCTGCCAGGCGCCCGGTACCCAGTCGCCCTCGGCGTCGAGCTGCGCCGCGTGTTCCAGCGGAAGCCAATCGGCCCTGGTGAGCGGGGTTTCCGGGGCTCCGGACGACCCGAACAGCTGAAGCACACCGCCGCTGGCCTTGGTGATGACCATGGCCCACGACACCCGCAGCACGCGCGGGGCGTTGTCGACGAGGACCTGGAGACGATCATTGCGGGACGCGGTGGCGACCTGGTCGACGAGTTCGAGCTCGCGGTGCGTGTCGAGCACGCCGGAGTACGGGCGGATCGAGTCGACTCGAACGCCGTTGACCTTCTCCGCGGCCGTGATCAGGCTGTCGGGCAACGAGCCCGGCGGGACCTCCACGACGAGATCGTCGACGGCGTAACCGTTGCCGCGTTCGACCACTTCGAGAGACAGGATGTCCGCACCGACCGAACCGAGCTGCACGGCGAGCACGCCGAGACTGCCGGGACGGTCCTCGAGGTAGACGCGCAACAGGTAAGACACGTGGGCCATTCTCGCACTCGTGAGGATCGGGCGCGCACCGCCGGGGGGGAGGGGCGGACCGGGTCGGGGAGTGCAAACGGTGGCTGGGGTGAGTCGGGTCGGCGCGTTCCCATAGGCTGGAGAGGCACATCTGCGTCGCTTCGGCGTCGCGGTGGGCGACATGGCCGTGCAAGTGATGGTGAGAAAGGACGCTGACGGTGGCTGGCGAACCGAAGTCCATATCGCGTGAAGAGGTTGCGCACCTGGCGCGATTGTCGCGACTGGCGCTGAGCGAGGACGAACTCGATGTCTACGCCGAGCAGCTGGACTCCATCCTGACCCACGTCGCGTCCGTGTCGGAGGTGGCCGCCGACGACGTACCCGGCACCGCGCACCCGGCCGAGCTCGCCAACGTGCTGCGCCCCGACGTCGTCGTGCCCGGTCTGACCACCGACGCCGCACTGTCCGGTGCGCCGGCCGTCGAGCAGGACCGTTTCGCCGTTCCGCAGATCCTGGGAGAAGAGCAGTGAGCCCCGCGTCGCACGCCGCAGCGCCTCGTCCCGCCGGTGACCTTACCGGTCTGTCCGCCGCCGAACTCGCCACCAAGATCGCGGCCCGCGAGGTCAGCTCGGTGGAGGTCACGCAGGCCCACCTCGATCGCATCGCCGAGGTCGACGGCGAGCTCGGAGCCTTCCTGCACGTCAGCGGCGCCGAGGCGCTCGTTGCCGCCAAGGCCGCCGACGATGCGATCGCCTCGGGCGACACCGTGTCGTCGCTCGCCGGCGTGCCGATCGCGCTCAAGGACGTCTTCACCACCACCGACGCCCCCACCACGTGCGGTTCCAAGATCCTCGAGGGATGGGTTCCGCCCTACGACGCCGCGGTCACCGAGCGTCTCCGTGCTGCGGGCATCCCGATCCTGGGCAAGACCAACATGGACGAGTTCGCCATGGGCAGCTCGACCGAGAACTCTGCTTACCAGCTGACCCGAAACCCGTGGGACCCCACCAAGATCCCAGGCGGCTCGGGTGGCGGTAGCGCCGCGGCACTTGCTGCCTACGAGGCCCCGCTGGCGATCGGCACCGATACCGGTGGGTCGATCCGTCAGCCGGCCGCGGTCACCGCGACCGTCGGCGTCAAGCCCACCTACGGCACCGTCTCGCGCTACGGACTCGTCGCCTGCGCGTCGTCGCTCGACCAGGGCGGCCCGTGTGGCCGTACGGTTCTCGACACCGCGATGCTGCACGAGGTCATCGCCGGGCACGACCCGCGCGACTCGACCTCGATCAACGTCCCGGTGCCCGACGTGGTCGCCGCGGCCCGCGAAGGCGCCGAGCAGGACCTCAGGGGCGTCAAGATCGGTGTCGTCAAAGAGCTGCAGGGCGAGGGCTACCAGTCCGGCGTTCTCGACTCGTTCCACGAGGCCGTCAAGCTCCTGGAGGAGCGCGGCGCCGAGGTCGTCGAGGTCAGCTGCCCGCACTTCACCTACGCGCTCGGCGCGTACTACCTGATCCTCCCGTCGGAGGTGTCGTCGAACCTCGCACGCTTCGACGCCATGCGGTACGGCCTGCGCGTCGGCGACGACGGTTCGCACTCGGCCGACGAGGTCATGGCACTGAGTCGCGAAGCCGGCTTCGGGCCAGAGGTCAAGCGCCGCATCATGATCGGCACCTACGCGCTGTCGTCGGGCTACTACGATGCCTACTACGGCCAGGCGCAGAAGGTGCGCACCCTGATCTCGCGCGACTTCACCACCGCCTTCGAGAAGGTCGACGTGCTGATCTCGCCGACCACGCCGACCACCGCGTTCCCGATCGGGGAGAAGGTCGACGACCCGCTGGCGATGTACCTGTTCGACCTCTGCACCCTGCCGGTGAACCTCGCCGGCATCGGGTCGATGTCGGTGCCGTCTGGTCTGTCCAAGGACGACGGTATGCCCGTCGGCCTGCAGATCATGGCGCCCGCGCTCGCCGACGACCGGTTGTACCGGGTCGGCGCGTCGTACGAGGCGGCCCGCGGCGCGATCATCTGACGCCACTGCAAACCCACCCCTTTTGGGGCGAACCCACCACCGCTTCAGGTGGTGGGTTCGTCCATTTGTGGTGGGTTTTGCGAGGTCATCGCGGCAAACCACTGACCGCACGCGCCTGCTCCACCCCGTAGCGGTGGCCGACGCCGGTCGGGCCGTCGAGCGCGGCCAGCAGGTCGACGCTGGTCTGCAGGAAGCTGACCACCGGCAGCCACGGGACCTGGGGTACCTGCGGACCACCGAGCACGACCTCCGCGGGTTCGGCCGGGGGACGCCAGAGCGAACTCAACGACCAGCGGACCACCGGATCGCTGCGATTCGCGACGACCAGCCGCGGTGTCGCCGACACCGCGGCCACCGTTCCGGCCGGTGGTGCGGTCAGGACCGTCTCGGCGAGCAGTCCCGGGTGATGGTCCTCGAGCCAGATCCGGGCGGCGTCGGCTCCGACCGCACCAAGGCTCTGGCCGTAGAGCACCAGTCGGGGCCGGTCAGCTTCGGGCCGGCTCTCCAAAATCCTCGCCAGCTCACGGACCAGTGCGATCGACGAGTCCGTCGCCGCCGCGTCGTCGGAGACGAACGCTTTCCACGACGGGACGTCGGCGTAGGGGAGTGTCAGAATTCGGACGTCGCCGTCGAAGCGGTCGCCGAAACCCGCCACCGCGGCCTGGTCGACCCAGCCCGATCCGGTGGGCACGGCCACGATCACCGCCCGCGCCGACAGTCCGTCCCCGGCCAACCAAGACTGCACCAATCGTGTTGCCGGAGAAGTGAATTCCGGGGCCGATAGCTCTCCGCGCAACAGTGCCCCGGACTCGGAGACGGCGACGGTCCGCGGCAGCGGTTGCGCCTCGTCGGCACCCGCAGAGGCGGGAGTGAGGAGACCCGCGGCGAGCGCGACCGCGGACGCCGCGACTACTGCGGTGACGCGCGGGACCAGGACGATCGCGGCAACGACTGCGAGGGGTGCCAGTGTTGCCCCGGCCCACCAGTCGGGGCCGACCGGCGCCGCTCCGAGGGCGGCGCGGATCAGGTTCTGCCACCACACCGCCAGACCCGCACCGCCGGCCGCGACGAGCACGCCGATACCTAGAATGACACGCCGGGTCTGCCGATCCGGTAGCCCCCGACGGCGGGATGACCTCTGTGCCAACAACATTCCGACGGCCGCACCCAACGCCGTGACGCCGGTCGCCACGACTGTGGTTGTCAGCGCATCGCGCGGTAGCGTGCCGGGATAGAGGGCGACGAGGTATGCGACGACGACGCTGACCA
Source organism: Gordonia sp. C13 (assembly GCF_023218005.1). Taxonomy (NCBI): domain Bacteria; kingdom Bacillati; phylum Actinomycetota; class Actinomycetes; order Mycobacteriales; family Gordoniaceae; genus Gordonia; species Gordonia sp. C13. Next base: position 6,075 of record NZ_JALPSY010000036.1, on the reverse strand, counting down.
CGAGGACGGGGTGAGGCAGATGTCGACCGGTCCGCGTCGACGATGTTGTGGGCGTGGACATCACGAGAGCTCCTCGGTGTCGGTCTCGGTGCGCGGATCCCGGTCGACGAGTGCACGTTCGACCGTGGTGGACACCAGCTGCGGGATCGTTTCCTGCTGGGTCGGTGCTCCGCCGTACTGGCGCCAGGTGTTCCAGGCCAAACCGACCCGGGCGATGCGCGCCGCGGCGTCGCACACCGGGTTGCTGCACGATCGCTGCATCGCGTCGATCAGCATGCGGTCGAGGGCGAATCGCGCCCACGATCCCAGCGGACGACCGTCAGCGGCGGCTGCGCGCAGCAGGTCGTAGCCGAGATCATGTGTGCGGCAGAGAGGGGTGAACCGGTCGGGGAGCGGCACCGGGGACGAGCAGTCGCCGTCCGGGTCGACGGGCACACCCGAGACAACGGTCGGTGTGTAACCCATGTGCGCGTCGAACCTCGTGGGCAGTACGTCCATCATCGTGGACGGGACCGGCCCCGTCAGCGCCACGACGGCGGCGGCGTACGGGTTGTCGGCGTCCTCGGGGAGGGGGACGACCACACCCGTAGACGAACCGACATCACCGGCGACCGCGTGCGCCGTCGACATCCACTGCCCGGCAACGAGAACGATCAGTGTCAGTGCGGCCACCAGCCAGCGAACCAGACGTCGTAGACGTCTGGGATCGGTATGATCAGCGGGTCGAGAAGCGTTGTCCGAAGGCCATTTCCGCAGTGGTCCGGGAAGGTTCATGGACATTGACGCTAGGTAGCGCAACCACCTCGCCACATCGCTCCGACGGGCGGTTCCCGCTCATCGGTGGGGTGGGGTTTCGGTGCCATGCCCCTACTCGGGAACGGGGGCGTCTCCCCCGAAAGTATGAGGACTGCCGGTCCCCACCGGGCCTAGGGTGAACCTCATGTTCGGTTTACGCAAGCACTTGCGCGCGGCCGGCGGCGACTTCGTTGACTGGGCGTCCACCGCGCCCGTCGCCCAGGATCCCGCGGTGCGTGCCTATTTCACCTCGCGGGTCAACTGGTTCTTCCTGGTCGTCGCCCTGATCATGTACTCGATCGCCTGGCCGACGCTGCCCGTGACACATTCCGTGCCCGCCTTCCTGCTGCCCCTCGTCTCGGCGTTCGCGGCACTGCCGATCGCGTTCGCGTGGTCGGCGCCGCTGGTCGGCTGGGCGATCTCGGTGGTCTCGGCACAGGTCATCGGCTTGATCGTGCCGACGCACGGCGGGTGGGAACTGACCATTCAGGTCACCCACTTCATCGAGTTGCTCGTGCTGACCTTCATGGTGATGCTCCGTTGTCCGCTGCGGTGGGTACCGGTGGTCTGGCTGACGACGTCCCTCGTCGTCGCCTACGCGGTTCACCCGGCGTGGATCGTCGGGATCTCGGTGCTCGCCGTGGTCGTGGCACTCCTGCGTGGACTGATGGCATCGCGTCGACAACTCGCCGCGCGCACGAAGCAAACCGAGGAGGCCGAGGCGGAGTCTGCAGTTCTGCAGGAGCGTGCTCGCATCGCGCGGGATCTGCATGACGTGGTGGCGCACCGGATGTCGATGGTCGTCGTCATGTCGCAGACCGCGCGATACCGGATCGACGACGTCTCACCCGCTGCGGCAGCCGAATTCGACGCCATCGCCGATGCCGCCCGCACCTCGCTCGACGAGGTCCGGCAGCTGCTCGGGGTGCTGCGGGTCGAGGGTGCCGAGAGTGTCGCGGCCCCCAATCCGGGTTTGGCGCAGATCGATTCGCTCGTCGCCGAGACCCGCCGCGCCGGGTCCGACGTCACGCTGACCCGCGAGGTGGACGATGCCGTGGTCGGGGAGTCGGCAGCACTGGTGATCTACCGGATCATCCAGGAGTCGCTGGCCAACGCCACCCGGCACGCGCCGGGCAGCCGCACCCTGGTGAGCGTCACCCCGGGGGATGGCGGCACCGTCGAGGTGGCCGTGGTCAATTCGGCCCCGACGGCCGAACCCCTCGGGATCGGCGGCAACGGCGTCGGCATACCCGGAATGCTCGAACGTGCGCAGGCAGTGGGTGGTTCGCTGCTTGCGGCACCGACGGTCGAGGGCGGCTTCGCGGTGCGCGCGCGTATCCCGGCGACACCGCCGCGCGACGGCGTCCTTCCCGACGCGGCCTCCTCCGTCGGCACGCCGAAGGTCCCCTCGCCGGCCTCCGACCAGTAGCCTGTCAGGCGTGCCGATCAACGCGGAACCGCAACAAGCACAGGGCAGCTCCGGCCCGATCACGGTCGTCATCGCCGACGATCAGGCGATGGTCCGGCAGGGCTTCTCGGCTCTTCTCGCCGCCCAGCCGGACCTGTCCGTGCTCGGCGACGCGGCCGACGGTGTGGAGGCGGTCGAGGTGTGCAAGCGGGTGCGGCCCGACGTCGTCCTGATGGATGTGCGGATGCCGCGCAAGGACGGACTCTGGGCTGCCGAGCAGATCCTGTCGGCAGGACTCGAACCGCAGACTCGCGTGCTGATGCTCACCACCTTCGACATCGACGACTACGTCTACGAGGCATTGCGGATCGGCGCGTCGGGGTTCCTGCTCAAGGACGCGCCGGCCGATGAACTAGTGCGTGCGGTGCGGGTGGTCGCCGCCGGTGAGGCGCTGCTCGCGCCGTCGATCACCAAGCGACTCATCACCGAGGTGACCTCACGGCGTCGACGCCCCGCCCGGAACCCCGCGCTGGAACACCTGACGCCGCGGGAGCGGGAGGTGCTCGACCTCGTGGCCGACGGCAAGTCGAACGCCGAGATCGGCGCCGACCTCTATGTCACCGAACAGACCGTGAAGACCCATGTGAGTAGTCTTCTGGGCAAGCTGCGACTGCGGGACCGTGCGCAGGCGGTCGTGTTCGCCTACGAGAACGGCATCAAGTGAATTCGTGCTCAGCGGGGAGGACACCCGCGCACTAGATTGGGTGTGTTCGTCGCGTTCGACAGGGAGGGTCTCACCACATGGCCAAGAGATTCGGCATTCTCACCTCCGGTGGTGACTGCCCCGGTCTGAATGCCGTCATCCGCGGTGCGGTGCTCAAGGGTGAAACCGTCTACGGCCACGAGTTCGTCGGTTTCAAGGACGGCTGGGCGGGTCTCGTCTACGGCGACATCATGGAACTCAACCGCTCGACGGTCCGCGGTCTGTCCCATGAGGGCGGAACGATTCTCGGCACGAGCCGATTCGGTCCCTACACCGAACCCGACGGTGGGCCCGACAACATCAAGAAGGTGCTCAAGAACCTCGGTATCGACGGGGTCATCGCGATCGGCGGCGACGGCACAGCCGCGGCGTCGAAGCGTCTGTTCGACGACGGCATCAACATCGTCGGCGTCCCCAAGACCATCGACAACGACATCGATGCCACCGACTACACGTTCGGGTTCAACACCGCGGTCGAGATCGCGACGGAGGCCATCGACCGCCTGCGCACCACCGGCAACTCGCACAAGCGGTGCATGGTGCTCGAGGTCATGGGTCGTCACGCCGGGTGGATCGCGCTGCACTCGGGCATCGCCGGCGGCGCGCACGTGATCCTCATCCCGGAGAACCCCGAGAGCCTCGACCAGATCTGCGCTTGGGTGACCAGCGTCAAGGCACGCGGACGTTCGCCGATGGTCGTCGTCGCCGAGGGGTTCAAACTTCCCGAGATGACGGAGGCGTACTCAACCAAGGGTCTCGACGGCTTCAACCGTCCGCGGCTGGGCGGCGTCGGAGAGGTGTTGGCCCCCCTCATCGAGGAGCGCACCGGCATCGAGACACGGGCCACCGTGCTCGGCCACATCCAGCGCGGCGGAGTGCCGTCGGCCTACGACCGCGTCCTGGCCACTCGTATGGGCATGGCCACCGCCGACCTGGTCGCCGAGAAGGGCTGGGGCCAGATGGTCGCCCTGCACGGCACCCAGATCGACCGGATCACCTTCGACGAAGCGCTCGGCGAGCTGAAGACCGTCCCGCAGGATCAATACAAGGAGATCCGGGTCATCTTCGGCTAGACCGGGATCACGGGTGAACGGGGATCACCGGGGCCGGCTCGCGCGGGATGATGATCCACAGCGCCAGGTAGATGAGGACCTGCGGGCCGGGCAGCAGCATCGACAGCACGAACAGGACGCGGACCAGGGTGGGGTCCCAGCCCCATCGTTCGGCGATGCCGCCGCAGACACCGCCCAGCCAGGCGTTCGAACGGGAGCGCGTCAGTCGCGGGGCGGACGAAGCGGGTTGTGCGGTGGTCATCGGGGTCTCCTGCTGATCGAGGTGGTCGGTGAACTGATGTCTCCGACGGTAGGTCCGCCGACCCGTTCCCGGCATCGGTGATCACCCTGAACGTTCCCCCGGGATATCGCCGCATAAACTGGCAGCCATGACTTCCGCCGCCGTCGAACTGTTGGAGTACGACGAGGTCATCGCCGCTTTCGATCCGGTGATGGGCCTCGAGGTGCACGTCGAGCTGGGTACCGCGACCAAGATGTTCTGCGGATGCCCCACCGACTTCGGCGCCGAGCCCAATACCCAGGTGTGCCCGGTGTGCATCGGCCTGCCCGGGGCGCTGCCGGTCGCCAACGCCAAGGCCGTCGAGTCCGCGATCCGCATCGGCCTGGCCCTGAACTGCTCGATCCGACCGTCGAGCAAGTTCGCGCGGAAGAACTACTTCTACCCGGACCAGCCGAAGAACTACCAGATCTCGCAGTACGACGAGCCCACCTCCTACGACGGCTACCTCGACGTCCTGCTCGCCGACGGCACCACCTGGCGTGTGGAGATCGAGCGCGCGCACATGGAGGAGGACACCGGTAAGTCGCTGCACATCGGCGGCGCCACCGGTCGTATCCACGGTGCGAGCCACTCGCTGCTCGACTACAACCGCGCCGGCGTGCCGCTCGTCGAGATCGTCACCCGACCCATCGTCGGCGCGGGCGACCGCGCACCCGAGGTCGCACGTGCCTACGTGACCGCGCTCCGCGACCTGCTCAAGTCCCTCGACGTCTCGGACGTCCGGATGGACCAGGGTTCGATGCGCTGCGACGTGAACCTGTCCCTGATGGCCAAGGGCGCGAGCGAGTTCGGTACCCGTACCGAGACCAAGAACGTCAACTCGCTCAAGAGCGTCGAGGTCGCCGTCCGCTACGAGATGCGCCGCCAGGCCGCGATCCTGCAGGCCGGTGGCGAGATCGTGCAGGAGACCCGCCACTTCCACGAGACCGACGGCACCACCTCCGCCGGTCGCCGCAAGGAGACCGCCGAGGACTACCGCTACTTCCCGGAGCCCGATCTGCCTCCGGTCCAGCCGGATTCGGCGTGGATCGAGGAACTGCGCGCCACGCTGCCCGAGCTGCCGTGGCTGCGCCGTGCCCGCATCCAGGAGGAGTGGGGTGTCTCCGACGAGGTCATGCGCGACCTGGTCAACGTCGGCGCCGTCGACCTGATCATCGCCACCGTCGACGCCGGTGCATCACCCGAGGCCGCCCGCGGCTGGTGGGTGTCGTTCCTTGCGCAGCAGGCGAATTCGCGTGGCGTGGAGCTGGCCGACCTGTCCATCACGCCGGCGCAGGTCGCCGAGATCATCGGACTCGTCGACGAGGGCAAGCTGACCACCAAGCTGGCCCAGCAGGTCGCCACCGCGGTGCTCGACGGTGAAGGCGAGCCGAAGCAGATCGTCGCCGACCGCGGCCTCGAGGTCGTCCGCGACGACTCGGCACTGCAGAAGGCCGTCGATGACGCTCTCGCCGCCAACCCCGACATCGCCGAGAAGATCCGCGGCGGCAAGGTCCAGGCCGCGGGCAAGATCGTCGGCGATGTCATGAAGGCCACCCGCGGACAGGCCGACCCAGCGCGCGTCAAGGAACTCGTTCTCGAGGCCTGCAAGTAATCCGATAACCTGTGTGCAAGCATCGCTGCCTGAGGTGCGGTGCCGTAAGCCCTGCTGCCTGAGGTGCGAGGAGCGATAGCGACGAGCCACGAAGGCCTGGTGAGAGAAGCGATCTCACGAGCCCCCTTCGTGGGGGGGGGGGGGGGGCGCCCCGGGGGGGGG
>NZ_JALPSY010000035.1:0-53145 GCF_023218005.1 Gordonia sp. C13 | reverse complement strand
CCGGAGTCCGCGGTTGACGCAAACGAGGTATTCGCTATCCACGTGAGGCGTTCCCAGCACCGAGCGATCCTGCGGTCACGCTCCTGGGCAGCAAGCTGTCTTTCATGCTGCTGCCTCGTCCGCCGAACGCTGAAAAGCGCTACTCCACCTGCAACGATCGCGGCGAGGAGTGTAGCCATCCCACCGAACCCGGCTGAAGTAAAGAAGGACCAGACCGTGTGTGTGAGCTCGGTGTGGTTGACGGGTGGCGGCGCCACAGAGGTGGACGGACCGCTGGCAACTGAGATCACGGCTCCCAAATCTATCCTGAGCTGCGATGAGTAGTTACGAGGAGCGGTTCGAGGCCGGGATCGAGCACCTGCACCGCTACGTCGCCGTGCATGGTTCGAGCTCGCCGCCGCACGGGGCGACGATCAACGGATTTCGCGTCGGGAGTTGGGTCGGCAGCCGGCGTACCGAGTACCGCCGGGGTCGGTTGTCGGCCGAGCGGATCCGCCGCATCGAGACCGAGTTCCCGGACTGGCGGTGGACCGTACGGTCCACCGCTACGGACAGGCTATGACCTCAATGTCCAGCGAGCATGACTTCACGACCGCTGGCCGCGGTCGTGCCGACGATTCTCGATTCGAGGCCGGGCTCAGGCACCTGCACCGCTACTTTGCCGCGCACGGCTCGAGCTCGCCATCCCGCACCGCAACGATCGACGGCTTCCCAATCGGCAGTTGGGTCGACAGCCGCCGCACCGATTACCGGTTGGGTCGGCTGTCCGCTGAGCGGATCGCGCGTATCGAATTCGAGTTCCCCGACTGGCGGTGGAATGTGCTCGATGCCGCCTTCGCGACCGGGATCGAGTACCTGCACCGCTACTTTGCCGCGCACGGCACCAGCAGCCCGCGCCAGCACGACGTGATCGACGGATTCCCGATCGGCCAGTGGGTCGCCAACCGCCGCGCCGACTACCGCAAACATCGACTCCCAGTCGACCGGATCATGCTGTTCGAGAACATGTTTCCGGGCTGGCAGTGGAACCCGCAGGCCGCGGCATCCTGCGCCGCCTTCGAGGCCGGGCTCGCACATCTGCACGCCTATCGTGACGCGCACGGCACCAGCAACCCCCCTCAGCGAGACGCGATTGACGGATTCCCCATCGGCCAGTGGGTGGCGAACCGTCGCGCCGACTACCGCAAAGGGCGACTGTCGGCCGAGCGGATCCGCCGCATCGAAACCGAGTTCTCCGACTGGCGGTGGACCGTGCGAGGCCGCTCCTGACCGGACAGAAGTCCGCCGGGTTGAGGAAACGGATTCAAAACCCTTCCAGTGCGAGTTCTCGTCGTAGCTACTCCACAGGAAGCGACGGAGCAGGCCATCGGTATGGGTCGGTGTTCAGTTGCAGGTCGCCGAGACCTCAAATCGCTTGGTGAGCGGTTCGGCGAGGTCGTAACTTTCCGCGGTGCCGCTGATCGTGATCCGGGAACCGTCCTGGGTTATCTCGGCGGTGCCTTTGCCGGCCTTGGCCGTGTAGAGAACACCATCGAGTCCGAACGACACGCTCTCGACTTTCGGCGGATTTCCTGGTTGCAGATTCACCGCGAGCCCGGGCTGACCGTTGGTGGGGTCTTGCCCGTGAAGACTGATGAAATCGCTCTCGTTGTAGCACTGAAATGTGGTGAGGTCGACGTCTGGGAGTGGTTGCCCCTCGACGGTGGCGCTGAGCTCGGCATCAGGAATCTCGATCTTCGACAGCTTCGGACGAGACTGATCACCTTGCGGTGTGTCCGTGTCCGAGTCCGAGCATCCCACTGCCGTGAGACCTACACACGATGCCACCACGAGCGACATCACAAAACGCCGACGGTTACCCATTTCTCCCCCAACCAGACGTGCACATGACGAGCTGCTGTTTTTCCGGGCACTTTACCGATGGAGGCTGCAAGGGATCTCCCGGGTTCGCCAGAGAGAATGGTGAGCGTGGCCTTAACTCCCCTACCTCGACTGAACACTCAGCTGACGCTGCGGTGGCTAGACATCGCGGACCTTCTGGCCGATCAGTGGGGATTCATCACCAGCGGCCAGTGTGCGCGGCTTGAACTGACACGCACCGACCAGAAACGGTTGCGGCAGAACGGGTATCTCGCGCCGGTCGTGCACGGCGTGATGTGCCAACCCGACCATCTGGGTGACAGGGTTACTGACACAGCACGACTGGCCTGGGTGGCCGCCGGCAAAGACCTGTTTCCCAGCGAACGACTGTCGGCCCAATGGCCTGACTACGTCGTGACCGCGATGACGGCTCTTGAGCTCCACGGACTAGGCGAGGCATCCTGCCCTCTTCCACAGCTGGCCGTGATCAGAACCAGCTCCGGGCACCGACGAACGACCACAGCCGAACTGCTCGGCGTCTCCCAGCCATTGTCTTGGCACCACGATGTGACCGTTCTCGACGGCCTTCCCGTCGCCACCCCTGCTTCAGCTATCACTGTGCTTGGCACCGAAGGCCGACACCTGCTCGACGACCTCACCGGTTACCTGCACAAGATCGCCGAAACCGCCGCTGACCACCCTGATCATGACGTGATTATGGAGGCCATCGCGTCTGTGATCGAACACTAATGACGTGCGTGTGCAGCGGGACCACCGTGCCATCGCGAGCTGCCTTCATCCATACAACTTCGGCCGCGTCTCTTATCGAGACTCAGTCCGGCGCCGGTCACTGCCGCGGATATCCCACTTCCAGTCGGGGAACTCGTTTTCGAGTCGCTTGGCCCGGTCGGTCGGTAGTCGGTGGGTTCGGTATTCGGTGCGGCGTTTGGCTATCCAGGTGCCGATCGGGAATCCGTCGATAGTCGCCGTTCGGGGCGCATTGCTGGTGCCGTGGACGGCGACATAGCGGTGCAGGTAGGTGATCGCTTCGTCGAAGGTCGTCCGGGTGCGCATCTCCCACTGCCAGTCCGAGAACTCCTCGAGCTGGGCGGCCCGGTCTGCCGAGAGCCGGCCGTCCCGGTACTGGGCGCGACGGGAGGCTACCCAGGTGCCGATCGGGAAGCCGTCGACGGTGTCACGCTGCCGAGCGTTACTCGTACCGTGCAACTCGACGTATCGGCGCAGGTAAGCGATCCCGTCGTCGAAACTCGTCCGTGCGTTCATCTTCCAGCACCAGTCGGGGAACTCGTCCTCCAGTCGCTGCGCTCGGTCGGCTGAGAGTTGGCCGGCGCGGTACTCAGTGCGGCGGCTGTTGACCCATCGACCGATTGGAAAGCCGTCGATGCGGTCGCTGGCACGGGCGTTGCTGGTGCCGTGGACGGCGACGTATTCGTGGAGGTGGGCGATCCCCGCGTCGAATCGGCTGGCCCCAGTCATGTCGGGTGATCGTAGTGCTACGGAAGCTGCTCAACCTCGGCGTTGTTCGCTTTCGCGTAGGCCGCGGCTTCGGCGATCTCGTCGTTGGTGAAGGTCTGGATGTCGGCGGGCCGCCCGGGTGGACGCACGATCAAGGTCAGGTCGTCGAGGGTGACGCGCCCCGTTTGGGCGCGAGGCGGTTGGTCAGTCCCCCACTGTCGTTGTCGCTCATTGGTTCTCCTGAACCTGTATGGCTTCGGGTGGCACCCAGAGGGTGATCGTCATCGAAGAGGCATGGTTGGCGCTACGGACGTCTAGTTCACAGATCCCGCGCCACAGCCCGTTGGACAGCTGGAGCCAGGCGAGTTGTCGTGCCGGCATGGTCGGCTCGATCTTTGCCCCAGATGCCCGCACCCGTAGGGACACTCCCCCGGTCGCGGCCGAGTACGGCCGACCGCACGAGGGATCAGCGCGCACCATGTCGACGACGACGGGCCGGGCTGGATCGAACACCCGCAGTGTCCTGTGATCAGGCCACGTCTCGAACATGCTCGACCTCGGTGCTCAGCCACTCCCTGGAGGGCGGCGGTTCTACTCGCGGGAAGTGTGGATGGGGTGCGCGAGACGCTTCCCGACGCTCACTCACCCCATCCACCACGAGTATAGCGCGCACTCGAATGTATGTGCGAATCGCGGTCTAGGTGACGGCGTGGTCCCGTAGAAGTTGGGCGAGGTGGGTGCGAGCGCGGTTGAGGCGCGATTTCACTGTTTGGACACCAACGCCTTGGTGGGCGGCAATGTCGGCGTAGGTGAGGTCACCGAACTCCCGGAGGACGACAGCTTCTCGTTGGTCCTCGGAGAGCTGGGCCAGGGCCTGCCGCACAGCATCGCGGAGAGCAAGCGTGTCGTCGAAGGGCTGTCCACCGTCGTCGTCGACGAGCTGAACGGGCTGGTCAGGGTTGGAGAAGTCGGTGATCGTGGTGTTGGCCTTGCGTTTGCGCACCACCATCAGGGCGTTGTTGGCGGCGACCCGGTGCAGCCAGGTGGAGAAGCGGGATTCCCCACGGAACTTGTGCAGGTTCTGCCAGGCGGCGACCAGGGTGTTTTGCAAGGCGTCTTCGGCATCGTGCTGGTTGGTGCAGATGTTGAGGCACACGGCCCAGACGTGGGTGCGGTGTGCACTGACGAGCTGGGCGAAGGCGTGCTGGTCGCCGTTGCGGGCAGCCAGCAGCAGGGTGGCGTCGTCTGTCATCGGTGTGGCCCCGCCCATCACAGATCGTGGCTTCCGTCGGTGTGGGTGTCGTCGTGCCCCTGGTCGAGATAGGGCTGGTCGTCGCCGCTATGGCCTCCGTCGTCGACGACAGTGGGGTCGACAGAGGCGTCGCCGAAACCCTCGCCGCCAGTGGTCGAGGTCGGGCCGTCGGCATGAAGGGCGGTCGTGTCGTCGGGTTCATCGACGACGAGCTGCAGATCGTCCTCGGTGGGGACGGTGTCGTCCATGTCGGGCACAGTTTCTGGGTCGGCGGTCGCCGCGGGATCGAACGCCGCAGCTAGTGCGGCGTCCCACAGGTCGGCCGGCGGTGCCGGTAGATCCGCGGTGTCGAGGCCGAGCGCCGCCAGGATGGGCGACTCGTCGTCAGGCATGCTCGGTTCTCCAATCGTGTGTGCCGAAGCCCAGCCGTAGGACCAGGCCGCCACCGCCTGTGATCGTAACCGGCGGTTCCGGCGATCTCGCGGAGTGAGACTCCTCGGGTCCTCGACCCCTGAGGGACGGGCGGAACGTCGGCGGGTGCCGTCCGTCCAGATCGCGACCTTCTCAGTCCCACATGGGATGCAGAGGTCGCCCGGGTTTGTTCCCTACTCCTGACTTGTTTCATTTCGACGCACGCCACGGGGCGGGTTGGGCACACCGGGTTCCTTGGACGGCCGACCGCCCGGATAGGCAGATAGGCAGATAGGCCTAGCCCTGACTCATACAGCCGCATCCGCAGCACCGATATACCCACCCCGAGGGCTTCGGCAGCAGCTTGCTGGGTGCCGTACTGCCGGTAGGCCGCGACCGCGTCGTCGATGGTCAACGGGTGGTAGTTGCGGGTACGTAGGCCGACGGCACCTAGATAGCGGTGGATGGTGCTCACCGAAACACTCCATTCGGCAGCAATGTCTTTGAGCGTCCATCCCTCAAGCATCTTTTGTCGCCACTGCGCGACATCGTCATCTTTGATGCGCCGGCGGCCGGTTTTGCCCAACCGTCGACGCACGGTGTCCTGTGCGACGCCCCAGTGCTCGGCGATGGCCTTCGTCGTCCAACCCTCAGCACGTTTCTGCCGCCACTGCTCGACGATCTCATCCGGTGTTCGCGACACGTCTCCCCCTCCCCACCGTTGGAGATTCTGGCACTCCGTTCGTCGGGGACTTGTCGCATGTGGGGGAACAACCGCCGGAGTCGGGTGCAACTCATGTGTGACCCGGCCGCACGTTATGTCGGCCACGACAAGTATTGGGTCGCAAATGGAAGGGGCGGCGAGTGGTCGCGTATTGGGTGATCATCGGGTGCGTCGCGGCGCCGTTGTTGTTGTGGCAGATCGTCGATCCGCGCGGCTGGTGGGGTGTGACGCAGTCGTGGAAGTACCGCAATCCCGAAGCCAATGAACCCAGCGCCGAGGCCCATGGCGTTGCTCAGGTCGGCGCGATCTTCGTGCTGGTAGTCCTCATTGTCGGCGGTCTGATGCTGACCGGCCTGGACAACACCAGGTCCTCGAAATCGTCCTCATCGACGGCTTCGGCTTCGGCATCGTCGTCGACGAAGCGACCTCCGCTCTACGAATCGAAGTATGAGCGGCGGGAGGTTGGTCCGGGCACGATCATCGGCTACGACCATCCCAGCGAGTTGACGGTGAGACTGGTGGTTTCGGGCGCACGATCAGCCACCATCTTGGGCGGGTGCTCGACGGTGACTGGGGTGTATGAGCACAGCAACGCAATCGTCGTCTCGGTGACTCGATGGGAGGAAAGCGATAGCGAGGGCGTGTACAGATACCGCTGCGGCGATGAAGTCCCCGGCAAGGCCAGGTTGGTGCGCCGATCTCTGAAGGAACCGTTGGGTGATCGTCCGATCCTGACCGCAGCGAGCATCGGTGATGCCAGAGCGCACGGGCTGGCCCTCGGCCCCGAGATCCGGCCGGTCCCGCTCAGGGAGAATCCAGAGCCTGGTGTTCAGCGGCCGCTTACGTGGGTGCCGATCGACCCCGCCTGGGTGCCTGTGCCGCTGCTCGCTGGCGTGGACCGTTTGAGTCGGTAGTGACGACCCACGTCTCAGCGTGCATTCTCCCCACCGTGCATTGTCGGGCTGTCACTCGGTCAGGGTGTCGGGGTCGGGTGTGTGGTGTACTCCTGACCTGAGAGCAGCGCGTTTGCGGGGGTGTCGCGCGCATCAGGGATGCGGGGAACTTTTCTCGTGCCTGGTGGCAACAGATCCTCGACACGCTCCACGATCGAGTGAAAGGCCACCAGCATGTCCGGCAACCCCAGCAACGACACTCCGAACATCAGCCCCGATGAGCTGTACACCGAACCCTCTCCCACCTCGGACTCGAGCACACCGGCTCCTGCGCCGGAACCGGCTGGTCGCGACGGGGTCGTGCACACCTCCGACAGCGCCGGCAACTCGGTCGATGTGCACTACGACGAGGACGGCAACGTGGTCCTGGTCGAGGCCGACACCGATGGTGATGGCCGCGTCGATGCCGCTGCCGCGCCGACCGCCGACGGCGGCTCGATGGTTGCCCAGGACATCGACAAGGACGGCACCGTCGATGAGGTGACCCACTTCAACGCTGACGGCGACATCACCCAGATCGATGCCTACGACGACGGGAAGCTGGTAGCCCAGATCCATGACCTCGACGGTGACGGCCGCGCCGACACCATCGTCTCCGACACCGACCGCGACGGGCGTCCCGACACCTTGTCGGTCGACACCAACGGTGACGGCAAGATTGACGCCGTCGCGATCGACACCGACGGCGACGGCAAGCTCGACACCGCAGCGGTAGACACCGATTTCGACGGCACCCCCGACGTGTACGGCCAGGACATCGACGGTGACGGCACCGTGGACATCTATAGCGATGGCACCGACACCTACGGCGACGATCCCTCGACCCAGCACGACGTCACCAACGCCGGCGGCTACGACAGCGATCTCGTCGTCTAACCCCTCGCAGGTGGCGACGATCTCGTCGCGGCGGCACCTGGCCTGGTCTTCTTCTTGTGATGCCCGACCCTTCTCGTAGGGGATCGGGCATCTCTGCATCGGTGGCCGAACATCTCGCTCTGAAAATGGGCAGACCAAGTTGACCCGGATCGGGAACCTTTCGCCATGGTGGTGGCAACCAATCTTCAGTTGCTCACGCAGAGCACAGATTTCACCCGGCAGGCACCACTGCCCGGACCACCACCGCCCGCGGTGCTCGCCGCGATGGGAAAGGGATTTCTTCTGATGATGACTAAGACCGCCATGAGCGTTGCCGTTGCTGCTGTGTCGCTGGGATCGCTGGCCGGCGGGCTCGCTGCCGGTGTCGCCGACGCCCAGCCGGGCCACCAGCGCACCTTCGTCACCGACGACGGCTGGAAGGCCACGATCGCCTCCACCAACGAGAAGGTCCGCAAGGTCCCTCCGCTGTCGTCGGTGCCGACTTCACGTGAGGCATTCATGTCGATGAAGGCCACCTCGACGCTGACCCCGCCCGCCAGGCAGGCCACCGCACCGATCAAGGGTGAAGTCGAGGCCGGCTACATGATCGGCTGCGCGGTGCAGCTCGAAGCGGTCACCGGCAGCGTCGGAGCAAGCCTGGGCATCGGCGGCAGCGGCGGTGGCGGTGTCAGCGGCGCCGGCCCCAGCGGGTCGCTGTCGATCAGCCCGCAGGCACTGATCCAGCCGAGCCTGTCGATCACGATGTCACCGGGCAACATCACCACCGTCACCTTCGACAAAAAGGCCGTAGGTGCAGGCAAAGCCTCCACTACCACTCGTGAGGGCCACATCAGCATCGACGGCTGCGCCGGGCCGGTTGCGGTGCGCTCCTACGCCATCCTCAAGACCAGCACCCCGAAGACCAACGACGGTTCCGCTGTCTACGGCCGCGTTGTGTATCTCTAGGCGAGACCATCTGACCCGGACAAGGAATTGCATGTCTAGCAACAACTCTCGTCGACCTTCCTTCCCGCAGATCGACGCGGGTGATCCATCGGCTAGAAATGCCAGCAGTGAGGGTGGGGATGTTCCCTTGGCGTTGCAGAGGATCGTCGCTCAGCTCGCCGATCCCTCACTGCGAGCTGCATGCACCCAGTGCGGTCCAACTCTTGACCATCTAGCCGAGGTTCTCGAAGGGTTCCTGGCCGACAGCAACTCGCGCATCCAGGCCGAGGCACAACGCACCGTCAAGCTGGTCTACCTCGCAAGCTTCGCCCAGCGACTCAGGATGCACTGATCTCCCACCCCGTCCGGAGTGCCGTCTCGAGCCGTTGGGCCGCCCGCCACGGCCTCATCGACGTTGACGCCCTGCCTTATGCTCTCGGCCAAGTCGTGACCGGCACGATGGACGTGCTTCCCGCTGGCGATCGCCGGGCAGGTAATGATCGTCCGAGCTTCGCTGCGGCGTCGGCGAGGATGGGCCAGGGTTCGATTAACTCTCGTTGCCAGCACTCCCAGGGAACCGGGCCCGCGCCGAGCATTTCGCCGAGTAATGGGTGTCGGCTGCGAGCGATCTGATCGGCCATCCATTCGACGACGGCGACCAGGTCCCAGGCGATGCCGGCCTCGATGTAGCCGGGCAGGCAGTTGGCGGCCTCACTGACGGCGTCCCTCGAATCCTGCACGGTGGCAACGATGTCAGCGGCACGCTGCGCGATCTCCCGAGGAGTCGGAGCCACCATCGAGTTCACCAAGCTGGCCGGCTGGTAACCCATCGATTTCAACAGATCATCACCGCTGCTCACAGCCCGCAGTGTAGCGAGCCATCCTCTCTCGGTGGGGCAATCAGACTGTATGGTCCAGGCTGCTCACGTGTCCTGACCGAGACGAAAAACCCCCGCCGTAGCGGGGGCTCTCGTGGGTCAGTTACCTCGGTACCTCAGCGGGTTCGGACGTCGGTACGTGCGCTGCTGGGGTGGCTGCGTGAACTGGCCGGGCTGAGGTGGCTGTGCGAACTGGCCGGGCTGAGGCGCGGGCGGCACGTCCCGCGCGGCCATTGCCAGTGCCACGACCCAACCGATGTTGGTCCATCCAAGAAGCACGTTGATGACGATGATCGACCCCTTGTTCGGCGCCTTCCGTAGCTCGGCGACTATCGACGGCAAAAGGTACAGGCCGATCATGAACAAAAGCTGGACTGCTGCTTCCACTTCACTCCTTGACTCAACAAACTAGTTGACTATATGCCGGGCCGAAGAGCACGTGCTTAGGTGGCGACGTCGCTACTTACGCGCGTGCGGACGACGACCCCTTAGATGCCAATTAGAGGAGACGGATCGCACAGTCAGGGCGTGTACCTGCTGAGCGCGAAGTGGACGACGGCGTTAGTCGATGAGGCCGGCTCGGTTGAGGAAGGTGCGGGCTGAGTCGATGTCTTTGACGCGGTGCACTGTCATGACCACGCCGCTTTTGGGGTTGGCGTAGTAGATGGTGTAGCCGTACTGGGGGTCGTCTCGGACTTCGGGGATGATTTCGGCGGCGGCGGTGCGGGCGGAGTCCTCGACGAGTGCGGTCTGTCCTTCGGGGTAGCTCTTGGCCCAGAATCCGTTGCGGTAGTTCAGGATTTCCCGGTTGGCCTCGTTGATGTCGACGTTGAAGCCTACAGAGAAGTCGTTGGGGTCCCGCGCGAACTCGGCGAGACTTCCGTCGGGGTTGAGGTCGCAGTCCCAGCTGCCAGCTCCGTTCGAGGTTCCTTTCGTTCTGCGGCAGTCGCCGGTGATTTGATTTTGCAGTGTGGTGGGAAGTTGAGCGCGGGCTTGCTCTTCGTCAGTGAGGATCGATCCACCGTCTTCGCCGGTGGGCCAGGACGCCTTGGGATCGGTGTTCCGGGAGAGGGTTTCGGTGGCGTTAGACGCCAGCGGCCGGTCCTGGGTGTCGTCGCCACTGCTGGTTGCGATGACGGTGGCGGCGATCGCGAGCACTGCGGCGGCAGCGACGACCGCGGCCGCAACTCGCTTCCATCGGCGTCGCGACGTCCCGGTCCCTGCTTGCGGGTTGACCAGGGTGCGGGGCTGGGTGTTCCAGGACGGCATGAGGTCCGCGGCGGCGGGCACCGGCCGGGGTTGGGTGGGAGCCGAATCCGCCAATACCTGTAGCAGTGCGCCTTGGGCGACAACGGTTTTCGGGTCGTCGAGGGTGGCGACCGGGCCGAGTTCACCGAGGCGTTGCTGGATGAGCGGGATGCGTGAGGAGCCGCCGGTCAGGTACAGGGCCAGCAGTTGGTCGGGGGTGGTTAGTCCGGCGTCGATGAGGGTGGCGCGGGTGAGCTGTACTGCGGAGTCGACGGCGGGGGCGATGAGTTCGTCGAACTCGTCGCGGGTGATTTGCAGGGTGGTGCGGTCGCCGGGGCCGGGGACGGTGATGGTGGCCGATGGGGTTTCTGAGAGTAGCTCTTTGGCTTGCTGGATTGAGTTCTGCAGGCCTTGGATGGCGTCGATTGGTGCGGTGCGGCGTAGCCAGGTGGCGTGGTCGGGGTCGCGGTCGGCGATGCGGTCTTCGACCCAGCGTTGCAGCAGGGCGTCGAAGTTCTTGCCGCCGAGGCCGTTGTCGCCGCGGGCGGCGATCACGTGGAAGCTGTTGGTGGTGGTGACTTCGAGGACGGCGATGTCGAGGGTTCCGCCACCGAAGTCGAATACGGCGATCCGGGCGCCGTGTTGCAGGGCGTGTGAGCGTGAGTAGTGTCCGGCGGCGGCGCGGGGTTCGGAGATGGTGGTGATCCGCTCGCGGGGGATGTTGGCGGCCGTTGCGGCGTCGATGAGGACTTGGATCTGTTGGGGTGCCCAGGCTTCGGGGTGGGTGAGCACGACCCGTTCGGGCATGACGCCTGCGTGGGCGGCGAGACCGCGGCCGATGATGGTGCGCATCACCGCCGACACGAGTGCGTAGGTGGGCACGGTGTGTCCGTTGGCCGGCACTCCTGCTTGGTGGCCGATGAGGCGTTTCGGTGAGGCGATGAACCCGGTCGGGTTTTGTGCTGCGGCGTTGACGGCGGCTGCGCCGACGAGGATGTTGTTCGGGTTGTCGACGAACACCGCTGAGGGCATCAGGTGGCTGGTGTGGTTCAGCGACAGGGCTTCGATGCTGCCGCTGGTGGCACCGGAGTGTG
Organism: Gordonia sp. C13; assembly: GCF_023218005.1. Taxonomy (NCBI): domain Bacteria; kingdom Bacillati; phylum Actinomycetota; class Actinomycetes; order Mycobacteriales; family Gordoniaceae; genus Gordonia; species Gordonia sp. C13. The sequence goes on along the minus strand of NZ_JALPSY010000035.1, from coordinate 41,449 downwards.
CGGCGGCGGAGTTGGAGGTGCCGAAGTCGATGGCCAGGGTCCAGGTGTGGGATGCAGAGGTCATGGTGTTCGGTGTTTTCTTGGTGAAGTGGCGAGCTCAGTGGCCGGCGGCCAGAGCGGTGTAGGTGCGGATCAGGGTGACCAGGGCGGCGTCCTCGGCGGCCGATCGGGTGGCCAGGGTGCGTTGTTGGGCGGCGACAAGGTGCCGCTGTGCCTCGGCGGCGACAGCCGGCGGTGGTGTGTGGTCGTCGAGACCGACCCGTTCGGCGGGGTTGGTGGCGGTGAGGATGGTGTGCAGTTCTTCGGTGACCACCGCGTGCGGGTCGGTGTCGAGCATGCGCTGGTAGTCCTCGAGCACGGTCACCAGCAGCAGTGCCGGATCGCCACGCAAGCGGGCGGTGATGGCGCGGATCTGGTCGCGGACCGGGTGGGTGAAGGCCAGCTGGTCGAGGCGGGCGAGGATGCGGTGCGCCCGGTGTAGGACGGCGTAGCGCGTGGTGGAGGCGTGCAGGGCCTGGCGCAACGCGGCGATGCCGGAACGTTCGGCCAGCCAGGCGTTGAGGGCGGCGGCCCCGCCGGTGGCAGCGATCCTGCGGCCGTTGAGGATGCCGTACTCCCCCAACAGGCTCAACAGTTCGGCCCGTTCGGGTCGGGTGATCGGCCCGGTGACCGGGTCGTCGGAATCGAAGATGTGCAACACATCTAAGGGTGCGAGGCCGTTCAGGCGGGTCAGCAAGGCGGCGTGGCGTTCGGTGAGCATCCCGGTGTGACTGGTCTGGGCCATCAACCCTGACACCGGGGTCACCGCGTGCACCACATCCGCGAGGCGGCCGGCGAGGCGGGTGGCGTGCTGGGCGGCGTGGTCGAGGGGATCTCTGCGGCCCCAGGCACCTTCGCCGAAGGAGTCGGCTCGTGAGAGCACGCCGAGCATGGTCAGTGGGGTGAATGGCAGCCGGGACAGGAACTCGATCTCGTCGACCCGGGGTGCGGCGTCGAACAGGAACACCGCCGCGTCAGCGTCGATGGAGGCGTTGCGGGTTTGTTCGAACCCGTCGATGGTCACCCGTCGGGTGGCCGAGTCGTTGTCGACGGTCAGCGTCGACAGGCCCGGGGTGTCGATGAGGGTGAGCTCGCGTAGCGCGGCCGATGGTAGCCAGCGGTCGACGTAGGCGATGTCGGTGGTCGGCAGCGGTAGCTCGAGGGTGGTGCCGCGCTGCAGGGGTGCCGGGTGCCGGGCGGCGTCGAGGCCGATGACTTCGGCGCGTGAGGGTGCCCCGTCTTGGTAGACGGTGACGACGTTGGTGGCTTCCAGGGCGGCGGTCTCGGCGACCGGCGCTCCGATCAGGGCGTTGACCAGGGTCGATTTCCCGGCTTTGAGGCGGCCGACGACGATCACTCGCGGTGGTGACCACAAGATGGTGCCGATCGCATTGGCGTGAGCGACACAGTCACCGCCCAAAGCGGCCAGATGGCGTAGTCCGCTGTCGAGGACGGCGTGGATGGGATCGATCACCGGGGCGCTCATGCGGTGGGCCCGTTCAGCAGTGCTTCGGCGGCGGTGATGCGTTTGTCGACAATGCCGAGGTTGGCGGTCAGGCGGGCGACGTTCTTCTCGCGGGCGGCGGCATCGGCGGCCGCGGACTCTTGCACCTGGGTGATGGTGGTCTGGAGGTGTTCGATGCTGGACCGAAGGTGGTCGCGGTAGTGGATGACGATCTCGGGCCGGGCTTGGGCGACGGCACCCTCGAGCAGGCGGCCGGTGGCGGATTTGGTCGCGGCCAGGGTTTCTCGCAGCCAGGACAACAGGTTGGTCTTGCCGGCGCGGATCGCCCGAAAGCCGAGGTTCACTCCGACCCAGACGGTGCCGACGACCACACCCACACCGAGCAGGGCCGACAGGCCGAGAATGCCACCGAGGGTGGATGATCCGACGACACCCATCGTCAGCAGGGTGGGGTCGAGCAAACCTTGGGTTTTGCTGGCGACCTGGTGGGTTTCGATCTTCTTGTCCTGCAACGATTCCACGATGCGGTTGCTCACCTCGGTCCACACCGACGGGTCGTCGGCGAACCGCGGCGCGATGACGGTGTCGTGGAGCTGTTGGAGGAACCCGGAGAGGGTTTCGGCCATCGCCATCTGCAGGTCGGCTTGCATGTCGGCGGTGAACTTCTGTTCGCGGCGCCGCAGCACCTCCATGCCGTTTTTGTTGATATAGGCCGTCCACTTGTCGCGGATCTCATCGAGGCGGCGTTCGAGGTCGTCGACCGCTCCTTGGCGCAGCAGGGTCAGGTCGCGGGCGAGGTATTGCTCCCACTGGCGGGACTGTGCGTGCAGCTCGGTGAGCCGATCACGTTCGGCGGTCAGGTCCGGCAACGCCTGTTCGCCGGCCTGCAGGGCGGCGAGTTCGTCAGAGATGCCGCCGCGCACCACCCGCAAGGCTTCCATGCAGGTGCGCACCGCATCGACATGAGGTGCGGCGGCGGTCGCCTCGAGGCGGGTGGTGATCGCCTCCCGCAACGCGGTGATGCCGGAGTCGACCTCGAGTCGGTGTTGCAGCTGCGGATCGGTGGTTTCGGCGGCGATGACCGCCAGCAGGCTCGACACCCCGATGACCGGCACGTGTCGGCCGAGGTGTTCAGAGATCAGGCGGGCGTTCTCGTCAACGATCTGACGCCACCGGCCCAGATGTTTGTCGGTCTTGGTCACCACCAGCACCAGGGCGTCGACGGTGGCGGAGGCTTCGCGCACGAACTCCATCTCCGGGGCGGTGATGGGTGCCGAGGCGTCACAGACCAGGACCAGCACGCAGGCCTGCTGGGTGGACTCGCTGGCGAGTTGGGCCAGACCGGGGTCCAGGCCGCCGACACCGGGAGTGTCGATGAGAGTCACATCGGGCAGCCGCGACTCGCGCACACCGATCGCCGCCGAAGTGGGTAGCTCCTCGACATTGCGGTCGCACACCATGCGACCGTCGGTAGTCACCCAATCCGCCAGCTCGTCGACCGGGATCGGACGAGGTTCGGTCGCGAAGAACAGCTCGGCGGTCTGCCCAGCCTCAAGGGAGTCGGTGGTGGTGACCGACACCGCGACCGAGGAGGTGACATCCACTCCGACTGGGCACAGGTCTCGGCGGCCGACGAGTGCGTTGACCAGCGAACTCTTACCGCGCTGCACTTCGCCGGCGACGACGACAATGCGCTGCGGGTCGCGGTGCAGTTTCGCCTCAGCCAGGTCGGCGATAGCGTCTTTCTTGTAGGCGCGCAGCACCTTCACCGCGTCGGCGACGACTGTCGCGGCGTCCCCCGATGTGGGGACAGCAGTCGCGTTCACCGCGACCTCCATCGGTTCACGACACCGCTGTCCCCCCACCCGGTCATGGGGTTCATGCTGATCGACGCGGTCGGTCAGCGCAAAACGGGCCCCGGTTTAGCGGTCGGTGCACGCCCAGATGACGGTGCGCGAACCCGGGCCAGAGTGGTTGGCGGCGGTCACTTCGGCGCTGCGACGGGTGGGGCCATACGCCCAGCCCCACCGTCGGGTGCGGGGCTGCTGGGTGACCGCACCGCAGGAGCGGTCCATCTGGACCACCCATTTACAGTCCGAAGCAGCGCACCTGGCTTCGGCGGCCCGGTGGGCGGCTGCGGCGGTGGAGTAGTTGATGGCATAGGCGGTGTTACCGGTGCGCATGCTGATCGCGATCGCCCCGTAGATGTGCTGGGGGGCAGCCTCGGCCGGTGCCGGCGCGGACAGCAAACCTGCACCTGCCGCGAGCGCCGCCATCCCGATCAGTGACGTGCGTGCAAAGCCGTTGGTGCGCATACGTTTCTCCCCTGATCCCCGAAACAGATGCTGTGACCGTAGCCCGGCCGCACCGCTGGAACCGGTGTCGATGACCCGGGATTCGGTTGTTCGAATGGGTAATGAACCGCCTGGGGTGGGATGGCCCCCGCTGTGCACGCCATGCCGGGGCGCACTATTCTGCAGCCGATCAACAGAATCGTGCAGATTCGGTCTCGGGGGAACCGATCGGGGCTCGCACCGCAACTCATTAGGGAATCGCTGGTGAGATGCGCAGTCGCGGGCCTATGGGGGTGTTTCTCCGTGTGGCAGGGGGCTGCAGGAGAGGACACATGTAATGAAGCGTTGGCAATCGATGGTGTCGATGACAGCAGCAGTCATCGTCGGCACGACACTGGTTTCCTGTTCCACCGACGGTGAACCGACCCAGACAGCCGCCGGTTCCTCGAGTGCTGAGCCGACCGTGGACCTGGCCGCTCTCGATCCCGGCCCCTACCCCACCGAGCCGCGGCCGGAGTTCGGTGTCGCCGACGACAAGGACTGGAACCACTTCGCCCGGGTCGAAGGGCAGCGGATGGCACAGTTCACGGTGCTTCCGGTGGAAGTGGATCCCGGCTTGGTCGATGCCGCGCTGCAGCTGACCACACCGATCCCTGGTCCGCCCAGTCTCGATGGCCTCATCTACGACGGGGCGTCGAAGATCAAGGCCAATGGGGAACTGGTCAGTGGTTTCTCCACCAAGGCGGCCTCCGATGACGACCCGAAGAACATGCGTTCGCTGCAGATCATGGTGCTGCGCTACTTCACCCCGGAAACAGCGCAAGCGGCTGCTGGCGAGCTCACCGACGGGTTCGCCCAGTACGCGCGGCAGAAGGGTGCGAACCCGGTGGTGGGCACCCTGCCGGGCGTCAACGGCGCCCAGACCGTGGCGACGAGCACCGGCGGAAGCAACTACCTGCACACTTTCACCCCGCACGGTGTGTACGTGATCTTCACCTGGGCCACGGCACCGTCGGCGCAGCAGGCCGAAGCCATGACCCGCAAGGCCATCCCGTTGCAGGAGAAGCTGATCGACCAGTTCCCGCGCACCTTGACTGCCAAAGAACGTCGCGCTCGGGGTCTGGATCCACAGAACCTTGAGTTCCCGCTGGAGGATCAGAACAAGGTCCTGATCTACGCCCTGCCGCATAGCGATGAAGAGCTCAGCAGCGCCGACCCCGAGGGCAAGGTGTTCGTCAATCACGCGCTGCGGGCGGTCTACGGTCCTCGCGGGTTGGCGCATTTCACCACCGACAGCGAGAACACCTTCACCATCCTCAAAAATGCCGGCTCAACGGCCAACGCGGTGGAACGCTCCTTCGTCTATCGCGCCGACACCGATGAGAAGGCCAAGGCGCTCGCCGATGCGTATGCCGAGAGCGACGATGATCCGGTCGCGATCGCCCCGCCGCCGGGCCTGACCGAGGACCAAGCACATTGCACCAGCATCCCGTCTGCCTCGTCCACGAACTACCAGTGCATCGTTCGGGTCGGCCGCTATGTCGCTGATGTGCACTCGAACAACAAAGGTGACGTCTACCAGCAGGCCTCGGCGCAGTACCTCATCCTGACCAAGGCCGATCAGAACGCCAAATAGGCCTGCGCCAGAAGCGAAATCAGGAGTTACGGCCGATGAAACTGGGTGCACTTGCTCGCGGGGTTGTGGTGGCGCTGTCGATGGCCGCGGTGGTGGCTGGGTGCTCGACGGACGGGCAACCGGTCGCGGCGACGTTGACCGATCCGAAAGTCGACACCGCGGCCCTCGACACCGGCGACTTTCCTACTCGGGCAAGTGCCCCCTACGGCCGAGCAGCCGATCACCAGCTCCATGAAGCATTACGCATGGGCGACTACGTCGTCGTGCCCTTCGAGATGAACCCCGACCTCATCACCTACGAAAAGCCCAACGGCGGCTTCGGCACCAACCCGCAGGACCTGTCGGCGTTCAGCGCGGTGACCGACATCAAACCCACGATCGTGGCAAACGACGCCCTGCTCGGCGGATTCGTGAGCTCATTCGGCAACCCCGAGTCCACTAACCGCACCAACAATCGCCACGTTCTGAACACCATGGTGCTGCGCTACCGGTCACCGCAGGACGCGACCGTCGCACAGGACTCGATCTACCGCATCTATCAGGGTGTCGCTGCCAAGGAAGAGCCCAGCATGGTGGTCGTTCCGCTGGAAGGCAGCCCCGGCACCTTCGTGCGGTACTACCAAGGCAGCCGGTTCCCGCAGAGCCCACGCGTCTACGTCACCGCGTACAAGGACTACCTGCTCGTGGAGAAGTACTACGGTCCGGTCACCCAGGTGCCGGCGATGGACGCCACCATCGGTGACCTCATCAGCCGGCAGAAGAGGCTGATCGACGAGTTCGAGCCCAGCCCGACCGACGAAGCACCGCTGATTGACCCGCATTCGCTGCTGATCTACGCCCTGCCGGGCAACACACCCGGTGCCGTTTGGGGGCCGCGCGGGATGGCGCATCGACAAGGTGACCCGCAGGACATCTTCACTGTCTTGGACGAGACCAAGTCGCTGACCGCGATCCAGGGCTCGGCGGTCGTTCGTGCCGAAACCCCGCAGGGTGCACGCAAAGTCTTCGACTCCTTCGCCAACGACATGGTGAACGACGGCACGTTCACCCAGGTCGACAGTCCCCCTGGGTTTCCGACGGCGACCTGTCTGAAAGACGACACCAAGTCCAACCAGTTCGTGTGCATGATGACGCTGGGCCGCTACTACGCCCAGGTCGAAGGCCAGACTCTGCAATCGGCGCAGCAGGCCGTGTCGGCGCAGTACCTGATCCTGACCACCGCCGACCAGAACGCCCGCTGAGCTGGTCGGGCATGAATAGGGTTCCGTCGTCTCCGCTGCCCCCGCTGTTGGCCCGCAAGTGGGCCGACACCGCACCGCTGCGGACTGCGCAGTGGGGTTTGATCACCAGTGCCCAGTTCCAGCAGCACGGGGTGACCCGCAGCGATCAGCTGCGGCTGCGCAACACCGGGCTCTTGGTCCCAGTCGCCAACGGGGTGATGCGCGAAGCCGACCGACCGGGCGAGGGTGTCCTGGTTGCCGCCCAGTTGGCCTGGGTGTCGGCGGTGCGCGATCTCACGCCCGCCCAGCGCCTTTCGGCTCCTCATCCTGACTGTGTGGTTACCGGCATGACCGCCTTGGCGGTGCACGGTCTCGTCCGGGACGGTGAGGGATTGCCGCAGCTCGCGATCACCCGGCCCCGGACTATAGGTGGGCGCACGACCACGACCACCCGGTATCTGTATCGGTCGACGGCGTTGTCGTGGGATGACGTGGTGATCGTCGATGGGCTGCCCGTGTTCACCCCGGCCGCGGCGATCCGCGACCTCGGTCACGACAACCGTGGTCGTCTCGTCGATGATCTCGCCGGCTATTTCGCCGGCATCGCTGTTGCCGCTGCTGATCGCCCCGATCGGGAGTCCATCGTGGCGGCGATCGCCGCCTGTGGTGCCCGTCTGCGTCCTGTGGTGTGCGATGTTCGCACCATTCTCGACCGCGTCTACCGCGACGCGGGTGTCGCCGATGAGGATCTGTTGGCGGCCACCATCTGGGGTGGCCTCTGGCAGCGACGATTCACCGCTGATCGGGCACACCACATCGTGGCGACCGCGCTGTCGGTCGCTCTTGATACCATTGCCGGCCGCGCCGATGACGATCCCGGTGCCGCCCTGACCCGGCTGTTTGAACGCAACGGGGAGGCACGTAAATGTGTTGTCCCCGAATGCGGGTGGTGGGCGGTAGAACAAGATCAGTGCAGCGCACACGCTATGCAGCGCCGACGTGAGCGGGTGCTGTTCGACCCGTCCGGGCCGGGCTCCCCCACCCCGGTTCCGCGTCGTTCAGGATATGGCTGGTGGGGCCGCCTCGACGATGATGGCGAGACCATCGCCTGTCATGAATGCGGCGAACGCTTCCGCGCCCTGACCCGCACCCATCTGGAAACACACGACCTGACCGCCCGCGAGTACAAACAACGCCACGGCATCGAGCAACGCATCGGACTGGTCTCCACCGAGGTTCGCGAGCTGCGCCAACACCTCGTCGCCACCAATCCCCGCTTCTCAGACCGATTTCGCCGTAATCCTGATGAACCACGCCTGGCCGATCTACCCCCGGCCTTTGAGAATCGCTCTCACTGATTGACGTCGCTGTCCGCGGTGCGGCCCCGCCAGCGATCCACCAGCGCAACCGCCTGGAACAACAGCAGATACGAGCTCACCGCAACGAACATGCCCCCGCACAGCACGTACAGAGGGCCGCCGAACCAGGTGTTCAACGAGCTCTGTTCGGACAGGCTTTTCCCCGACGCTCCGAAGGTCGTGGCACCGTTGACGATCAGCTCCTCCGATCCGCGGCCGAAGTGGTAGCACAGGTCAACGGCGGCCATCGCCTGCCCATTGCAGTCCGCCGGGTCCAGGAACAGACCAATCCCGCGGATCAGCGAGTACGCGCCGAGAGCGAAACAGAACACGAACGCCACCAGCGTCGGCCAGCTCAGCACATCAGAGTGCATACGCCTACGCACAGAAGCCCTCACCATTCCTCGCCCTCCTCTCGTATCTACACCCGCCGGCGGTGTCGGACCGAACACCCCTCATCGCCCGACCCAACACCGCCAGATCACCGCCCCTGGATCAGAACTCGAAGACCTTCAGCTGGCCCGCATCACCGATCGGATCGCCGTGACCACCTCGACGGAAATCATCATCGTCGGGGTCGACGTACCTCAAGGAAAGGCCGTGACCGGGCGGCGGTTCGGAGCTTTCGGTGGCGCCGCTGTGTGCGGAGGCGATACCGGCACCGAATCCGGTGAGGCTGGCGGCCAGCAGAGCACCGGCCAGAACTCGAGAAGTGGTCTTACCCATGAGATGTCTCCATTCGCAGTGATATTGGTGGCCGTCGAGCGGCCCTTGCATACATCTGTTGCACTCAGCTGCCAGGAAAGTTCCCTCCCCTCCCACGAGATTCGGATCGGAGCAACACCAAGCAGAGACGACGTCGGCGGGCCGGTTCTCACGAGACCGGCCCGCCGACAGCGGTGTTGCCTGGCGGTGTTCTACACCTGGCGCTTCCAAACGCCGTTGTCCTTGCAGATGGGGCACGACGCGGAAGTGGGGTACTGCGGATGTTCGTGCTTGGGCTGGATCGACTCGATCTTGGGTTGCAGCACCCGGGGCAGGTTGCTGTCGGTCGCTGCGGCCGCAGGGCCGGCAAGGATGGACAGGCCAAGCCCAGTCCAGCGACACCGAGCATCAGCGCCGAGGCGCGAGTCTTCTTCGAGTTCATGGTCATACCTTCCGTGAAAGCCATGGCCGATTGGCCCTTCCACAGATCCGTTGCACCGACACAGCAGGTAAGTTCCCACGCTCGACGATCTTCTACGCACGCCCACTCATGGGCGACCACATGGCCTTGATGGCAACCGACCGGTTAGGAAGGGCGGCAGCGCAGCGAAGCGGAGATCGTCTTCTCCGTTGCGGACACGAAGTATCGGCTAAGCCTCAGCACCTCAACAGTCCCCACCGAAAATCACCACTCCCCCACCGCGCATCGCAGCGCGCTCACGCCGGGCCGAGCCGTCAGCGGGCTTCGACGAGCGCACGCTCACCGACTGATGTCTGCACAGGCTCGGTGAGCGTACGCACGGGCGGCGTGGGCGTATGCACTGCGTCGGCGCATCCCTGAGCGATAGTCATCCAGCGGCCGATGGTGGTTCTGTGCACACCGATCCAGAGCGCGGCCTCCTCTTTCGGTGCATTGAGCCGTTCGCACACGAGCGCGCGCGCGACAGCGACCTCGCCGTGCTTGATGTGGAACTGGCTGCACATGTACCGGGCGAGGTCGCGTTCGTCCTCGGTGATCTGCGCGTCGAAGTCGGCGAAACTCACGCTCACCGGCGCAGCCGAGGAATCTGTCGACGTCGCCGCCGTGTCAGACCTGTTGACCTGCATCTGTGCATGGGGTGCACTGCGCTCGACACCGGCTTCGGCGCCCAGGATGCGTTCATCGTCCTCAGTCGCAGCAGGCGGGGTCCGCTCGTCGGCGGGTGCGGTGTCTGTCCAGACGTGCATGACGAGACCGTGGATGCTCGCCAGCAGAGCCAGCGGTGCAACTACTGCGATAGCGACCGCCAGCAGTCCGTGCACGGTGCCCTGTCCGGAGGCGAGGAAGGCGTGCGTGGCGTTACCTGCCACGCTCACGGTCGAGAAGATCGCGAGCATGGCGAAGTGGTAGCGCTTGCCGGCGTCGTCACCTCGTCTGGTGGCGACGTAGACGCACCAGGTGGCCTGCAGGATGAACACGTCGATGACGACCGGCAACAGCGGCGTCAGGGAGTCCGGAATGGCTCCCGACATGCGTGCGAGATCGGCAAGAGCGTTGAAGCTCAAGGTGAATGAGGCGGCCACCACGATCAGGCTCAGGACGACAGCACCGGCCATGCTGGCGGCGCTCGTCGATCCTTGATTGCGCTCCTCGGGCCGCGAAGTAGGGTCAGGCATAGATCAACAGCTCCAATCTGTTGGTCGATGGTCCTGGTGGCGCCGCAATCGCCACCAGGACCGCCTCGTAGCTAGCTGGGTTAGCAGAATTAGCTAGCCTAGCTGCGCTATGTTTGCTAGCAGCCTCGCTTGGTGAGGTACTCGTCCAGGGCGGCGTCGGTGATCGATTGCAGAGATATGTGCTTGTCGCCAGTCTCGTACCGAAGCTTCGAAACTGCCCGCACCGCACGGGCCTTGACACTCGGTCGGATGCGGACGTTGTGCTGTTCGGTGAGCTTTTCCTCGCCTTCCGAAAGTCCGGGTGATGGCTGTGGTGCGGCCAGGGGTGTCGCGACTGGCGGTGGCGCCACCTGGGATGATGCTGCTGCCGGTGGAATCTCATCGACCGTCGCCTGCGCTGCCTGCGTAGGGGCTGACAGCCGAGTCTGCCGCGCGGGGCGCTCGGGGAGGCTTTCGGCTGGATGTCGGCGTGTAATTGCCGGGCTGCGTTCGACTTTGCTCATGATGCGGTCTCCTTCGCTGCGAGATTGAGCTCATCGAGTAGATCTGAGTAGGCCAATTGCAGAGCGAGGGACTTCCCTCCCCTGAACTTGTGAATCGGGGTGTGCGCGCTGTGGGCGTCCTGTCGGGCGGCAAGCTCGGGGATGGTGGTTGTCGCGACCAGGTCTCCGTAGGCGGCGCGAAGCTCTTGCTCCCGGAAGGTGTGCTCCCCCGTGTTGCGCTTGCGACTGATGATGATCTTGTCGAAGGACAGATTCGGATTGGGCCGGCGCTGCACACTGAGAATCGTCTCTTCGAGGTTCGCTACCCCACTGACGCTGTCGATGGTCGGTTCGGTGACCGCCATGACGCCATCCGCTGCGCAGAGGACCGAATACAGAACCTTGCCGAGGCTGGGTGGGCAGTCGAAGAGCACCAGTGAGTAGGGCGAGAGGTCCACAGACTCGACAGCGTTAGCGAGTGCGAACACGAGGTTGGGGTCACCGTTGGACTCAAACTCTGCGAGCTGAACATCGGCCGGGATCAGGTCGACGCCGTCCCATGGTGACGCCATGACCACGTCCACGAGGTCCACGTCGGCGTTCTTCAGCAAGTCGTGCGCTGTCAGCGCGCCGTCCTCGAGCTCGACGCCAAGTCCGGTGGTTGCGTTTCCCTGAGGGTCCATATCGACCACGAGGACTTGCTGTCCCCTACTGCTCAGCGCTGAGGCCAAACCCAGGACGGTGGCAGTCTTCCCGACGCCGCCCTTCTGGTTGGCGACTGCAATCCTGCGCGGCTGCATGTGCATTCCCTTCGTCGGCGGGCAACATTGCTAGCAACCTAGCAATGTTGTGCTAGCTAGCTGAGCTAGACACGCGGGCATAGCTACGTGAGTTTGCGTAGCGCACGTAGCTATGCGAGCTATCGCCGCTCGCTGGGCTAGCGCGGTACGCAGCGTGTAGTGCATGCAGTGTGCGTGCCCCGTAGCTAGGAAAACTAGCCTCGCTACGCTTGCTAGGGCTGCTATACATCCGCCGCTACCTGCGAACTCTCCTGGCTAGGGCGACATCCGGCTATCGAATGGGGACTTTGTTCAAAGGATGCCGTGGCGTCTCGACATGGCCGCCCGCGTGGGGGTTCCTGCGCGGACCTAGCTTTCGTAGCTACCCTAGCTGTGCTAGTTCCGCTCGCATCGCTATCTCACCTAGCGTCCCTAGCTCGGCGATTTCAGCTAGCGTGGGTAGCTGCCCTAGCTACGCGTGACGGCATAGCAAGCCCTGCAAGTGGTTCGGAATCAGACCTCGGTGTGGTTGCAGCGGGTGACAGCGGGGCCCAGGTCTCGATAGCCGTCCTCGCCACACAGCGCGCAGTCGGCGATTGCTCGGCGGCGAGCTGCGGCGGCTCGGCGGAACTCGGCCTCGCGAGCTTCTTCGGCTGCGGCGGGACGATCTTCCATATCGCCATGCGTTTTGAGGATCCATCCGAGGATGCGCACCGGGTCGCGGGGGTCGGCGGCGATCCAACCACCGAGGCTGACGTGGTCACGCAGCAGCTGGTCGAGGTCCGCCGGCGTCCATCCGTGCGCGGCAGGTTTCGCGAGGACTGCGGCAAGTTTGCCGGGGGAGCATTTTGCGGCCCACTGCGGTGCTGTAGCGCTGTGGCGCCAATTATGGCCCAGCAGTAGGCCCTTCTGGTTGTGCTTCGGGCGAGGTTTGTGTGGTAGCTGGCCACTTCCTGTGGTCCTGGAGTCGCGCGAAGCGCGGCTTTGATTCTCTCCGGCTTTGCCGGTTGCTGATAGTGAGTTGTGACCAAGGGAAGAAGGGGCCCTAAAGGGCCCCTGTCGGGGGTGGGGTGTCGCGAGTGGGTCGGTGGCGAGTTTGATTCGCCTGACCTGTGCATTGTTCGGCGGATGTAGGGCGTAGACGCTGGCCCAGCCACGTCCCTTGTCTCCTTTGCGCCAGGACGCCATACGTTCGCGGAGGGTGCGCTGCCGGCCACGTAGCACCTCCGTAGCGGCCCCAATGAGCCGGAGGAACGCGGTGGCTCGTTGGACGGTGCGTTCGCCAAGTTCGGTGCGGGCCATGATGGTTGCGACCGAGAGTCGAGAGTTGCGGCCGGTTTCCCAGTCGGCTGCGTCTGCGCGGGCTGCTGCGACCTTGACCACGGCCCGCTTGCTGACTCCGCCCCGGCCGTGCTTATCCGCCAGGGCGGGGCGCAGGGTGGGGTAGTGGAGGTCGTAGGCGATCTGGATTTGCATGAGGTAGTCGATGTCTGTGTACCAAGCCGCCACGCCGGCGTGCGCAGTGGCAGGAAGGTCGAGCCGGACCCGAGCGGGCGGCTCGATATGGACGACACCGTTCAGGCCCTGGCCGACACGAATGCGCACCGGTGCTGTGGTGCGGATGACGCCTCGGCGCCGCCGAGCAGGGGAGGAGCCACGGTAGAGCCGCGTTCCGCAGGCGCGAGCGAGCGCTTGCGCGGATCGAAGATCACGATTCGACACGCTGGAGTTAGCAGGGATTGCGGCTACCAAAGGGTGCGCGCTACCCTGAGACCTGTCTGACACGACAGTCCCTTCGGGGAATTAGGGAACGAGATTGCCGCCTCGTCCCTCAAACTTCACGAACGCCCTCGGTTGCCGCCGGGGGCGTTCGTCATTTAGTTAGGCGCCAAGCTGAAGCTGGATCACCTCCTGGCGAAGCTTTGCGGGGATCAAGTCGGGCCGTCCTGCCTTCTCCGCGATCGCGGCAGCAACCCACTCCGACATGGAGATAGCCGCGCCGAACTTCTCCTCGAGCTTCTTGGCCTCGCTCTTGGCGAGCGCCTTGATCTCAGGGGTCTGACGCATGTTCATGTGCTCGGTGTGGGTTTTGTATCGGGGGTCAGGCATCGCGGACTCCTTCTTTCGGACGGTTCCCCGTCGCCGTCCACTTTGCGTCACAAGTGCGGACGATCCTGGGAGCGACACGCCGAATCCGAATCCTTCACGAATCTAACACGACATGTATCGGCACCTACTCGGTAACATGTGCTGATACCTATCGGTTAGATGCGGTTTCTGCTGCAAAGCACGTCTAATGTGCTGCGTGGTCGGGTCTGGCCTGCAAGTTCTTCGTGGTGCGTTTCGGGAACCCGTGGCTTACCACCCTCGAACACCAGATCACGCACAACCAGGGGTGTTCTTGCAACCGCGGCATCGAAGGAGGCGTCGTTCGTGCCCCACAGAGACAGAGTGGGTGGCGCGGGGAGGGGTTACCGACCTTGAGAGTGGCGGTCGGCTCTACGACGTCTCGCGTCGGGATCTACTGAAGCGAGATCGCAGGATTCGGAGATGAGGGCAGTCGGTCGTGTATCAACAAATTTGATTGCTCTCTGCCACGGACCCCGGAGCTCAGGTATCCGAGGTCCTACAGGCCCGAAGACCTGTCCCAGTGCCCGGCGAAGATCGTCGGTCAGCACTGTGACCGAACCATTATCCAACGCGCCGATCAGGGGCTTCGTCGACCGGTGCGTCGAGAATGGTCGAGGCCTTGTCGGCGATCTCGCGGTTGGTCCGCGACGGCTGATTCCGGGGGGTGAGCGAAGGAAACCAGACGGTTCAACGCTCGTGCAACGGTGGAGTATTCATGAATCTCCTGACTCGACGGACTTCGAGAAGCGGGTCTCGTAGCGTTGCGCGTCGGCGGGGCTCGGTGTCTCGTATCCCGCTAGCCACCGAAGGTACCGAAGGTCATCCTGATCCTGATCGGTACCGGCTTTTGAGGGCGGTGCTCGAAGATGGTCATCCAGTACGAGGATGAGGTCGTTGAGCGAGTCCGTATGTCGGGCGATCTCGGCCTGGTGCACAATCCACGCGCGGGTGAGCCGATCGAGAGCATGACGTAGTTCTGTCACACCCGCAGCCTGCTCCTCAGACAGGTCCGGTAGGTCGTCGAGCGCGCGTCCCTTCTTCGTCAAATCGGCGAGCGCGTCAGTGCGGACAAACACGCCGTGCTCCGTGGCAGTGAGGGGTTGCGCTGGTCGCTCGGTGTCGGCACTATCACCGCCCCGATGCGGGTCGGGAAGAGGTGTGGGATCGCCGCCTTCGAAAGCACGTCCGGCGCTGCCGGGCATCCACCGCAGCGCGTCATCGAGCTTGGCCAACGTAACGAAATCTGGGCGCGTGGTCGTGCCGCGCTCAATCTTGCGCAGGGTGAGATCGCTGGGACCGCCGGCGAGGCGAACGTCGGATTGCGACATCCCGAGCTCCTGGCGGCGTCTTTGAACCAAGCGCCCAAAGCGCGATGTATCGGCCACCCGTCGCACTTTAGGTGCTTGCGGTCGCCGAGTGCGTGATGGCGCGGAACGTACGTCTTCCCCTCGCATTATCATCGGTGTACTTTCGGCTCAGTATCGTAATTGTTCCCGAACAGTACCGAATGTGGGACGAGCGCCTCGCTGAACGATATCGAGTTCGTCCAGCTCGAACCGGGCGGTCAGCGGAGGTGCTTAACCCTTACCCGCCCGGTGGAGAGGACTCAGAACGTGACCGGTCGCAATGACAGCAGGGATGACCACGGGACATCGAAACGACTTGATGTGTCGGAGGTAGGCACTTTGCCTGAGACTGAGCCGGAACGGACTATTGCTCTGGCTGAGCGCTTGTCGGTGCTTCTGGGATTGCCGGCACCGGAAGGACGGTGGCTGTACCTGCGCGACGTGGGTTAGCCGGCTCCTATGAGCGGGCCGCGCCTATTCTTGCGCCCCACCGGTCTTCGTAGCGCTGTCGTTCTTGTGCGGTGATGTCAGGGGTCGCTCCAACGAGCCAGAGCAGGTAGTTGCGTTCGTCGCTGTCGTCGGGAAACGCGGAGGTCTGCATTTTGATAAGGCTGACGAGGTAGCCGTGCTGCTCTGTTGCGTCTCGGTCGGCTGCTCGTTCGAGTAGGGCGATGGCGTAGGCAGTGAACAGTTCACCGGCAGCGGCCGCGACGTGGTTACGGGCAGCGGAGCTGTCGTCATCAGCCAGGAACGTGGTGATCGCATTGAACACAGCAGTGAGCGTGTCCACGGGCATTGGAACGTGGACTCTGTCGTTCTGCGGAGCCGCAGAGCGGTCGGCTGAATGCTGTGTTTGGGTTCCGCCGAAGAACGCGCTCGTGAGGTCGTTCTCGTCGATGCTGAGCGCGCGCGAGAGTTTGACAAGTGTGCCGATGCGGACGTTGGAACTGCGTCCGGTTTCGAGCAACGAGATCGTCCGAACGCCGACACCAGAGCGCTCGGCGAGTTCCGGTTGGGTGAGATCGGCGGCTCGTCGAGCTGCGCGCAGGTACTCGCCCGCGGCGGTGTTAGGGGCGGCCTCATCGTTTGTCATGGCGGGTACTACTTTCGCACGCGCCTAGGGCAGTGTGTTGAACCTCCGCGTGGTGCCATCGGCGATGATCCAGAATCCGCCTTGTTCAACCTGGCGTACATCGTCGGGATGGATGCGGTAGGTGTGCTGGGCTCGCGCCGATTTGAGCCCACCTTCGGGGTCGGCGCTGGACTCGAGCTGCATGTTGGTTCCGGCCAGTTTCACCACGGGTTCGGGGTCGGAGGTGCGACCGATAATGAGAGCGGCGCCCGTGGTGAGCATGCGCGTCTGGGTGTTCGGATCGTTGCTGAATCCGGCAACGGTTTGGCCGGCGAGTACCAAACCGATATTGGCCGACCGCGCGGTCTCATGCAGCATGGCGACGATGGTGGCCGCGTCGTCGGCTGCGCCGATCATCTGCGGGAACTCGTCGATGACACACACCAGGGGAGCGTCCTTGTTGCGGGTGGCCATGCGCTGCTGCATGTGTTGGCGCAAGGCCACGAGAAGGAGTTCGGCGAACGCTTTGTCAACAGGGTCGGTCGCGGGGAACAGACGTAGCGCGCAAAGCTGCTCACTGGCTTCGATGGTGGCGTAGCTCCATCCCGTGTTGTTGTCGAGGCTGATGTGCCGCCGGATGGAGCGGATGGCGTTGACGACTTCGTTGAGCACTTCGCGCCCATCGGTACCACCGGTCTTGGTGGGGTTGTTCAGTGCGCGGGTCGCTCGTTCGGGATCGGGAAGTAGACCGGGAGTGTCGAATAGCTTCTCGATGTCTTCGAGGCAGGCGACGGGGTTAGGCAGGTTGTCGTCGAGGACGTAGCCGAGGATCTGTTGTCGGCGTTCTTGGTAGTAGCGGTCGGCTCCTACTGCGGGGGGGAAGAGTGCGAGGATGCGGTCTCGCAGACTCGCTGTGCTGGGGGCATCGAAGAATCGGAATCCGCCGCCGAGCAAGACTGCGTTGGAGTGTGGTGGTCGTGCGCGTGCGTTGTCGACGAGTCGGTCGGCGTCATCGGGGTCGCCTTTGAGGTCGATGAACAAGGCTGGCCATTTCGCTGCTGCGGCGCAGAGCATGAGTCCGAACAGTAGGTAGGTCTTTCCGGATCCGGATGCGGCGATGACGAGAGCGCGCAGGGCTCCGGCGTTGCGGGGGATGACGAGCCAGCGATCGGCGGGGTCGGTCCAGTCGTTGAGGATGCGGTGTTGGTCTCGGGTGATGAGGCGGTCGCGGTTGATGATGGCGTAGGCATAGGTGTCGCCGACGCGATGTGGTGCGTGGGTGGTGTGCGCGGTCAGGGTCGGCCGTGCGCGGTCGGTGTCGAGCGCAACGCCGACACTGCGTGTGGCATCGACGGCTTCGGCGCGGCGGATGGCCCGTACTACTCGGGCGGTCAATGTCTCGTCAGGTAGGAGTCGGTCGCGGGCGACGCGACGAAGACGGTGTCGCGCAGCGAGGAAAGTCCAGAACGCGGCGGTGATGGCGACTGCGGTCCAGGTCGCCATCCAGAGCGGGTGTTGGTAGTAGAAGACCAGTGGTGCGTACTGGCTGGCGGCCACAGCCAGGCCGATCGCGGCGAGCGCGGCCGCGACGGCGGTAGCAATGCCGAGGAGGATGCGATCGGGCTTCCATGCCCAAAACCACACTCGCGTGGTCCACCACAGAGGCGCGCGGCCACCGATGTGGCCGATGATGGGCGCACCGACGGCCGCCATGAGCAGGACCGTGGAGGCGATCGGTGCGAGGCCGTCGACCTCGTCGCGGTAGCGAAGGTAGCCGTAGAGCACTGGTGGAGCGGCGAGGACCAGGAGCGAGAGTAGGGGAGCGACCGGGACCGTGGTGCCGGGTGGCGGTGGTTTAGGCAAGGCCGAGCTCCTGCTGTCGGCGGCGGACGTTGCTGGCTGTGCGTTCGTCCCCGGAGATGTCGGCGCGGTTGAGTCGGTTGGCGAGGATGATGCGGCCTGCTCGTCGATCGTCGTCGGTGAGCGTGCTGGGGTCGATGCGCGTGCGGAAGTCGACGAATGCTTCGTCGGAGTACCGGCGGGCACTGGTCGAAGCGCCCGAGGAGACCGGGGCGATGGCCGCCTCGGCGGTGCGTGGCGCGATCGGCGGCGGTGCCGGTGTGTCGAAGGTGAGTTGGTGCGGCGTGGGTGCGCTCGTACGTCGTACATCGGTGAGGAACTGGGTGAGAAGGTCGTTGTCGATGTCCTGGTTCCATTTCGCGACCGCGGGTGCGACACCCCGCAGCACGTTGGCGGTGCCGGTCCTGGTGGCGATGTCGCTGATGTAGCGCATGGTGTCGGCGGTACCGACGTAGATCACGCCGGTGTAGCGGAATTCCGCACGGCCGTGGTCGGCGAGGATCTGGCGAGTCCGCTTGATCGTCTTGCGGGTCATCTCGACCTCGACCCCGATGCGCCGGCCATCTTCGTCAGTGAGGATGCCGTCAGCCAGGTGCTCGTTGCGATCGGCCACATCGCGCTCCCATGACCATCCGCATTCCATCGCGATTGCCGAGACTCGCGAGACGATCAACTCGTGTCCGAGGGTGCGCGGGGACAGCATCGCTCCGGTAGCAATGACGACCCGACTGGTATGGGGACGGTTGGCGGCCGTGGCCAGGCCGGCGTCGACGAGCTCCCGGATCACCCGATTCGCAGTGCGAGTGGTGCTCCCTCGGCCGTGCGAGGAGCAAACTCGTCGAATGGATTCGGGATCGGCGACCTTCACCAGTTGGAGCCAATGAGCTACTGGGGCGGCCGCGGGGCCAACGAGTGCAGCGAGAGGACCCAGTGCCTCAGACATGAGTGACCCCCAAAGAGAGGGCAGACAGAGCTCGTCTGCGACCGCGTTGGCGATGCTGACGGCCTGCCCGCCATCGCCCGCCGACGGAGCCGCAACGATGACCCGACTGACGCGCTGCCGCCTTCGGCGGCACGGTCGCCGCAGGCGACCACCCGGCGGCGACAGCCGCCGGAGACACGCAGTGTGGGCAACGCCCACACGCAGCGCCGCGCAGCGGTGTCCGTGATGCGGATGCATCACGAGTCTGTGTGGGGTGTGGTGTGGGTAAGGGGAATGTTGATGACGGGGACTCCTCCCAAGGTGAGACCCACCATCCGTTCCTGTGATCGTCAAACCGAATCTGGTTGGTACTCACACTCTCCCCGTCATCTCTTCCCCGATAACCCACGCCACACCCCACTCTCTTCCTGAACTCTTCTTCTCTCACTTCATCTCTCGCTGCACTCCATTCCCCATAGCCCGCTCGCTCGCTCGCTTTCCTGACCAAATGCACACGCAGTGGGTGTTTGGTCAGGAAAGCGAGCGAGCGGGCGGGCGACCCAAACACCCAGGTCAGCGAGAGATGAAGTGACCCGCACTCGTCTCCGCGATGTCCGAGCCGAGTCGAGTCATGGACGTGTCTCGGACACGGCCGGGACACGTAAGGGACATACTCATTCACACGCATCACACTACTACCTGTCGCGCACTTTCCGCGCAGTCATGCAGTCTGATGCTGCATTTTGTTGCGCGTCAGCGGTACGCTGTCGCCATGACGAACACCTCTACCAAGGCAGACGTGCGGCAACTTCTCACCGAGGACATCGACGCGCAGATCGCGGAACTGCGTGCAAAGAAGAAGCGGCTCGCCGACGCCGGCCGGGCACTCGTGGCCGCCGCCGACGACGTCGATGCACGCAAAGCCGCGGTCGCCGACGCCGAGAAAACGTTCAACCAACGACGCCAGGACCTCATCGAGCTCGGCATGAAACCACGTGCAATCTCACGTCTCCTGGCCGAACTTCGAGCCACCCCAGACCCCGACAACAGCGGACCCTCCGACGAGAACTCGGCGGCTCCAACCGATGCGGGGAGCCCGCAGACCCACGGCGTTCCGGCCGACCCGCACCCCGGCGAGGGCGACCAGCAGACAAGCGTGGCTCACTGATGGTCGCCGCGACTGCACGCAGGAAGCTTCTCGCCGGCGGTGCCGGACTCGTGCTGATGACGACCGGATGCGCGGTCGCTCCGTGGACAGAAGCGGCCGCGCCGGCCGCGCCCAACCCGATCGGGGACGGGCCGTATGAGGTAGTCCGGGTTGTCGACGGCGACACCGTCGCGATCGCTCAAGGACGAGACATGCTGACTATCCGGCTGATTGGAGTGGACACACCTGAGGTGAAGAAACCGCACAGCACGGTCGAGTGTTTCGGACCGGAAGCCTCGGCATTCGCGACACGAGAACTTCTTGGCCGCCAGGTCTGGATTGAGCGCGATCCGGTGAGTGGTCGACAGGATCGGTACGGGCGCGAACTCGGATACGTTCGGACTGGTGGCGGGGAGTTGTTCAACGAACGTCTCATCGCTGAAGGCTTCGCCCGCGAGTACACCTACCAACGTCAGGAGTACAAGTACCGCCACGATTTCCAGCGTGCGCAACGCGCCGCGCAGGCAACCAAGGCAGGGTTGTGGGGGGCGTGCAGATGACCGATGTCGCACAGTGCTGCGACACTCTGCACGTCCAAACACTCGCAGATCATCTCGAAAGGAGGGTGCGAGATGGCGAGACAGAAACCGCAGACATCGTTTCTCGATGCCTGCGCGACCATCATCTTCGTAGCATTCGTCGTGATGCTGATCCTGGCCATGGTGAACGGATAGCACTCAGACCTTTCTCCACCACAGGAAAAGGCCTAGGCACGACGTGCGTGGCCTGAGTTCGTGCGGTCGAATGTCATCCCCACGGTTCACCGCCGCCGGAGAGTGCATGGTGCGCGCGTTCGGCGATCACGATGGGCTGGCAGCCGTCTCGCCATCGAGTGCCGACACCCTCGACATCGCGTTGCCCGTCGGTGTTCCCGGCTCATCAGTCGTGCGTGCCTGGCCGGTCGGGCTCCTCATTTCGCCTTGCGGCCGCAGACCTTGCGCGGCTATTCGACTGGTCGTCTACACCGCTGCGCCTGGCCCTCGGAGTTGCTCGTCGAGTCGTCTAGCAGTGTCGAAGATGTACTTCGACACGGGTCGAGGCACGTTCTTCAGTGCGAGGAACTCGTGCAGTGACAGCGGAATCGGGTACTTGCGCCACTCGTAAAGAGCGCTCACTACGTCGCCCGGAAGGTGGTCGCCGATGCCCTCGAGTAGCTGCACGTCTCGCAACTGCAAGACCGCAGGCCGCGCGACCCGGCCCTGGTAAGCGGCGAAAACTGGCTCGGCTCGTTTGGCGTTGTCCATCTCGCTCAACGCCGAACTCGGTGTGCCCGAGTTCGGCACGACAACGATCGGGATGAAGATGGCATCAGGTTGGGGCCGCCCCGACCAGCCCCGCCCACGGACGAGGTCCATGACCGACGCCAGCTGAATGAACTTTCGATTAGTCAAGACCCTGTTGGCGTCCTCGTCGTAGACTTCTCCGTCGGCAAGCCCCTGGGCCAGAGACTCTTTCACCGGATGATGCGTCGCCTCCACCAGTACATTGACCTGTCCGGCCCGCAAAACCCAATCACATACTGACGGCGTCTGCCCGCGCCGGCCCTGCGTCCACTCACTCTGGAGCTCAGCCTCATCGACGACCGCGTTCACGCGTGAGCTGCCTGCCGCGATGCGTGCGACGATCCCTCCGACGACATCCTCAAACTGGTACTTGATTCCTTCACTGAATCGCTTCAAGCTGTCGGTATCGCCGCGGCCGGCGAACGCCGCCATCACGTCGAACTGAGGCGGGTCGCCGAAGAACCTCTCAACCGCCCACTGCGCCCGCAGAATCAGCAGCGTTCCGTCGACCAGGTCGAGGAAGGGATACCGGGTGAAGGCGTACCGCTGCAGCTTGACGTCACCCCGGGCGCGATCATCGGCAAGCTGCGCGCGGAAACTCACGAGATCCAGCGACATATTGGCGGTGACGAAGTCCCGCACCTGAGGGTCCTCAGAGAGTTCGTCCAATGTGACAATGGTGCGCCCCGCGGCTACCGCCTGCGCGATGACGTTCCCGGCTCGGAGGAAGTCGTCGAACTCAATTCCGGTCGCCATCTTGAATGAGTCGGCGGGCCGGTCCCCCAGAGTGTCCGATGCCCGATCGGACCAGGGCGAGTACCACAGGTCCCAGATGTCAGCCTTGAGTACCTCAATCTTGTTGGGCACGTTGAACAAGATTCCGGCGTTCAGCTTTGGGAGGAACTCTCGCGCCAGCTGGTAGAGGTCGTCCGGTGCCATCTTCTGGAATTTCGCATCGAGTGCTGCGAAGTCAGCGACGGTCGGGTTCTCGCTGTCGAACTCGGTGGTTTGTTGTTGCTCGGAATTGATCGATAGAAGCAGCACTACCAGCTCCTCGGCAGTCATTCGCCTGCCCGGTGCCGGTGGGTCGGTTTCCATCAGCTCGCGCATCAACTGCACGGTCGCTTGCGGCGCAGTGAAGACGTTGCCTTTGTTCACCTCTGCCCGCACCGCCGATGTCCATTCAGCCGAGGTCGGCAGCAGCAGATCTAGTTGCAGCGCTGCGACGTTCCAGTGTGTGGTGGACGCTACGTCCCACTGCATTTGAATGTCGGCGAGCCGCGCCAGAGCATCCTGCACGTCGAGCCTTGCCAACAATTCCTGACGCTGTTGCTCGGTCAACGCGTTGACACCGACCGCGCCTGCGCCGATAACCATCGGCTGCTGCTGCATTGACTCGACGAACTGTGCGGCCTCTGTCGGCAACCCTGTCAGATCAGGCGTCGGGAAACTCGCACCCGCATTCGATGCCCGCGAGGTCAGCCCCCTCTCTCTACCTCGGCGCGCCTGCCGCTTTCGTTTGTTCGCCACGCCGCGGTCAAGCCTTGGCAGTGAAGGTGTCGAGATCCAAGGAGACCTCCACCCCGTCTTTCTCAACCACGATGCGTGGATGCTGGGCCCCGGTAGCGGCCAGGTACTCCCGCAAAGTTGACAGCAGCAGATCGTGACGGCGTTCGATCTTCGATACCGCTGCCTGTTCCACCCCCAACGCTGCGGCCACATCGTTCTGGGTCAGTTCGCCGGCCTTGCGGATCTCTGCCAGGGTCTGCACGTAGACCCGGTCCAGGGCGGCTATCTCCGCGCGCACCTGCTTGACCTCATCGGCGATCACCGGGTCGGCTGCCAGCTGCGCAATCCGCTCATTGCCGCGCCGAAACGTCCGC
This sequence comes from Gordonia sp. C13, assembly GCF_023218005.1. Classification (NCBI taxonomy): domain Bacteria; kingdom Bacillati; phylum Actinomycetota; class Actinomycetes; order Mycobacteriales; family Gordoniaceae; genus Gordonia; species Gordonia sp. C13. Next base: position 18,112 of record NZ_JALPSY010000035.1, on the reverse strand, counting down.
CGCGGTGGGTTGTCCTGCAGATCACTCACGTTGTCCACCACCTTCTGCTTCTAAGATCCATCGATCGATCGCTGCGTCGGCGCGGACGCCGACGCTGTTGTAGAACACATCACCCATGCGGGCCTTGTCCGCAGCCAACAACGCCACCACCACGGTGTCGGTACCGGGTGGGAACCAACAGATCACCCGCACTGCGACCCCGGCTTCAAACGGGTGGGCCGTACGCCATACCGGATACCGGCCTGATTGCCGTACCCGCTTGAGGCTTGGGGTTTCGGTTGTCGGCGGTCCGGGCAGGTCCCCGAGGTCGGACAGCGCTGCCACCACCCGGGCCAGCACTCGCCTCGCCTGCCCATCGCCCCGTGCGACCTGGGCCTCCAAGCGATCGAGATAGTCGAAGAACTCCTCCGGCATGTCGACGATCACACATACAATATTCCCTGGGAGGACTATTCCGTCAAGGGACTTTAACATGCTCGAAATTCGTTGACTGTGTGCGATACATCACATCCAAGGACGCGTGGCCCGACGAAATGCCTAAGTCGTGACAGTAAGACCAGTAAAGGTCTAACCGGCGAACCGTCACGCACGCGCGGCTCACAAAGTGGGATCACACCAGGGCAGCGCGCGATCGAGGATTTCATGACCAAAATTCAGCAGACCTGCCACGAAGACCTGAACCGAGCACTGCTCAACGCTCGCGCAGCCGACGACAGCTCGCGATCGACCGCGATCGATGAACTCGTCTCCCGGCTGTGGAACTACGCCTACCCGGTGCTGATCGAGATGTTGAAAGCAGGCACTCTGCACACCAGCCTGCGCAAGCCTCTCCGGTTGCACGACCAATCCCTCGACACCCTCCGCGAATGCCGCTACACCCGCGAGGACCTGGCCGCCGAGATCATCGTCGAAACCTATCCGGATTTCGTCCAGAAGGAACTCGAGAATGATGCCGGATTGAGCTGGGACCCCGACAAAGGCGCCTCGGTCGGGACCTGGTTCATCAACGCGTGCCTGTTCGTCGCCCACCCTGTGCTCCGCAGCTGGGACCGCCGACACCGACAGAACAACGCCGAGGTCGACACCCTTCGCCTGAAACAACTCCGCGAGACCGGCGCCACCGACGACGATGCGGAATCACTGGTCCTGCTCCACCAACTGCTGCTGCAAGCCCCCCACTCGGTCCGACCGATACTGGCCGCCCTCGCCGCTGGGTTTGAGGTCGAGGACGCCGCCCGCGATCTGAACATCTCTGGCTCGACTGCTCGCAGCCGCCTCTACCAGTACCGCCGCAAAACTGTCGGGCGACTCATCAACAGCGGCGTAATTCCCGCCGAGATGGTTCCCCAGGGCCACAAACTGCAACCGCGAAACGCCACTGGCGAAGGTGATTGGAACGCCGATGCCTGACCTCGCCAAGATCATCACGAACACGTCAGCGACAGCGCTCGCCGCGATCGCCGAACTACCATGGCCGTTCCTCGCACTGCTCGGCGTCACGATGCTGCTGGCGACCGTGGTCCCTCAGGACTCCCACGACCGCCTAGAGCTTTGGAAGGTGTTCGTCGAACGAAGCCCTCGGGCGAGCCACCGCAGCACCGACGAGCACGGCAACCAGTGACCACCCGACTCCGAGTAGGAGCCGCGTCATCGCGTCGCTAGACGCCGAGGGGCTGGAAGTGAGCGAGTAGCCATTGACCGGCTTGTTTCTGGATCACGGCGAGCACGGCGAACTCCCACTCGTGGAGTTGTTTTCCGGTCCGGTCGGTGACGGTGATGCGGGTGGCAACTTTCCGCTGCTGCTGGGTAGGGGTGTCGGCGGGGTGACGTTCGGCCGAGATGGTGGCGGTCACATCGGTGCGCGCACCGGCCCTCTTCCAGTCGTCCCACAGCCGGTAGTTGATGAATGGTTCAGGCGGGATGGCGGCGAGCTGAGTCGCCAGCGGCGCGTTGAGCAACGGTTCGGCTCGACGTACTGCGTCGCGAGGGTCTTCGTCGGTAGAGAAACGCCAGCGGTACATGGTGCGGACCGCGCCCAGGGTGACACTGTCGGGATCTGCGGCGTCGACGTCGAGCGACGGGGGATAGGTCAGGCTCGGTGGGGTGATGACCATGGATGACGTGGCTTCGAGATGGTCAAGGTGATCGTGGTCGTCGTGGTCGTTCTGCGAGCATCCAACGCAGGCGATTGCGGTGGCCAGGGCGATCGTTGCGAGACCACGGCGTCGGTTCACTGGTTCCTCCTGGTGGTGATGTCGCGGTGACGGGTGTCAGCGAGGATGCGGTCGACCTGATCACGTAGCGCGCTCAATCTGTCGAGGTGGTCCAGGTGCTCGCGGGTGAGCGCCACTCGTTGAGCGATCGTGAGGAGTCCCCATCCGGCGGATTCCGGTGCGATCCACATTGCCGCGTCCTCGGCGTGCTGGTTGATTTGTGCGGTGAGTTGGGCTCGGTATCCGGTGAGTGCGTTGACGTGGACGTGGTGAGCGGCGGCCCGATCGGGGCGGTCGTTGCTGGTGCGGTGCAGCTCGATGGAGGTCATGAGCGGTCCTGCTGTCCGAGAGTGACTTTGCCGTCAGGCCCGGCGTTATCGGGAATGCGGCGCATCATGACGACTTGTCCGCCGCCGGAGATCGGGGTGACCAACACTGGGGTTCCTTCCTGTTGGGCGTGCACGACTTGGCCGTCTCCGATGTACATCGCGACGTGCGATGCCTGGGTGCGGCTGCCGTTGTAGAGGATGATGTCGCCGGGTTGCAGGGATTTCTGGTCGGGAACTTCGACGCCGACGGCGAGCTGTCCCGGGTTACCGGAGTCGCCGGTGTAGTGAGGCAGCCCGATCTTTCCGCCGGAGGCTTGCAGGTAGGCCCAGCGGATGAGACCGGAGCAGTCGTAGCTGTTGGGACCTTCGGCGCCCCAGACGTAGGGCTTCCCGCGCTGCGACATCGCCGCGGCGACGGCCTTCTTTGCGAGGTTGCCGGCCGGCCCGGCGGGGAGGTCTCCAGTACCGGAGGTGCCGCAGCGGCCGCCGATGCCTGCGGCTCCGTCGGCCGACGATCCGTAGGTGGTGAGCAAGGTTTGCGCTTCGGACATGCGGGCGGCGTACTTGCCGCGCAGGTCCTCGCGGGGCCGCTGAACGTCGGCGGCGAGTTCGCCCGGGTCGGCAGCACGCCAGCCGGGCTGCTTCTGGACGTAGTCGTAGTAGGTGTTGGCTTGCCAAACCGGGTCCATCGCCGTCTTGATATCGACACCGGCGCTTTGGGTCGATCGGCGCTGCTGGAACACACCGACCGAGTCGTAATCGCCAGGGGCGACACCGTCGTTGGGATAGTTCTTCGACTCGGGGACGGCTTCGGAGGCGAGGTTGCGCAGGTTCGACTCGACGAGACCGACTGACAGTGCCGAGGCGATGACCTTGGGCGGCATGAGCCGCTTGTGCCCGACATCGATGATCTGCCGGGCGCGCAGTGCGGTGACGTCGCGACCTCCGGCCGAGGGCGCTGTGAGCTGTTGTGCCGGTGGTGCGGTGGTGGGCGCTTCGCCCGCCTTCTGCAACCACGGGGCGGGATCTTCGTCGGTACCGCCGGAGAGTCGACCTCCTGACCACACCTCGAAATGCAGGTGCGCGCCGAAAGATTGGCCGTTGTTGCCGATGAGGCCGATGCGTTGTCCGGCGGTGACGCGGTCGCCGGTCTTGACCAGCACACCGTTGTCCCACATGTGGCCGTAGACGGTGGAGTAGGGCTTGCCGTCGATGGTGTGGTCAATGACGATCCAGTTGCCGAAGCCGCTGGCAGGTCCGGCGTCGGCGACGGTGCCGGCGGCAAAGGCGTAGATCGGTGTGCCGTCTGGGCCGCCGAGGTCGGCGCCTCGATGCATCGTGCCGTCTCGCATCCCATACGGGGAGGTGGGTTGGGTGGCGTTCTTGTCGGTGGGGTAGGCGAACCCGCCGGCGGTCGCGGCGGGGCCGCCGCCGGTGGGTCCGCAGTCGGTTGCCGCCTTGTTGTCCAGATCGATCTTCATGGCCAGCGCGACGGCCAGCACCATGAGGACTGCGGCGATCTTCTCCTTGTGACGCCACAGGAAGAGGAAGAACGAAATGGTGGCGGTGGTCATCCTCGGCGCTCAGCTCGCCTCGCGGGTGACCGCTTCCAGCCGTGCCGAGGTGCGGTGCAGGTGACGTTGCGCTGCGGGTACGTGGACCTTGAAGGGGATGCCCGCGCCGTCGTCCTCGGAGAGTTTGAGGATGAAGTGTCCGACGCCGGGGGCCTGGCGCTTCTCCCGGCCTGGGTCAGAGGAGTGCAGTCCGTGGGCACGACCCCACGAGGTGAACATCGAGACTTCGGCATCGGTGAAGTTCTCGTAGTGCATGAGGCGTTCGCGCTCGCGGCGACCGACGCGGCCATAGAACCGGGCCTGGCACTTTTCGAAAATGGCTTGGGCGGTGTCGGCTTGGGAAGCGTCCACCGATCCGGCGAAATCGGAGACGCTGTGGGTCATGGCGGTGATGGTCGTGCCCTTGGTGCGGTTGGTGCGCGACTCCCTGTTGAGGATGTCGAGCACGATGTCGCCGGCGCCGAGAACCTGCCACAGTTCCTCGAGGTAGAGGTCGAACACCCGCGGCCGCGCTTTGCCTGCATCAGACAGTGCGTGAGCGGCGGTGACGGCGGCGTAGCTCTCGGTCCAACCCAGCGCGATCGCGGCTGAGCGGGCGTCTTTGTCGCCTTCGGGGACCCGGGACACGTCGATGTCGATACCGACGGCATCGAGGTTGAGCGGGGTGGTGGTCTGCCCGGAGAACATGCGGCCGAAAATGCTGTCGGGGGACACCATCGCTCGCACCGAGCCGATGAGTCGGTGTGCCGCTGCGTGATAGTCGCTGTGGGAGCGTGCGACGGCCTTGTACAGCATGTCGGGTGTGGGGTTTTCCAGCAGCTCGTCGAGGTGTTTGAGCTCGTGGTCGAGGTCATCGGCCTGAGTCGGTCGGCTGTTGAGTTCGCGGATCGCTTCGGCGAGGATGGCGCCTTCGACGTCGCCGATGGGTTCGTTGCCGCGTTGGAGGCGGATGAGGGTCTTCATATTGATGATCTGCGACTGAAGCATGTTGGCGCGCAGGTCTTCTTGTGCTTGCCCGTCCAGGCGCAGGGCGGCGCGTCCGATAGCGCCAGGAGCCAGGGGGTTGATGATGTCGACGTTGCACTTGATGTGCTGCCCACCCAGTCGCACGAGGCGTTCTGCGTGATCGGGTTTGATGTCGGCGGCGGCAATGACGCAGCGGCCGGTGGCGATGGCGTAGGTCATCAAACGGGCTGCGAGGGTGGACTTTCCGACTCCATTGCTGGCCAGGATGATGACAACAGGTGCGGAGATGTGACCGGCATTGGACCAGTCGAGCGAGTCGAAATGGACGGGCCGCTGGTGGATGAGGTGGTGACCGAGCGGCGCGCCGATGATGGGGGAGTCTCCGCCGATGGTCCACGGCCACAGTCCGGGCATCTGACGGGTGGAGCCCTCGATGATGACGCCGGGGGAGCGCGCCGGCTGGACTCGTCCGCCGCCGTGACCGCCGACGCCACGGCGGGTGAGCCCGTCGGTGTTGACAGAGCTGTCCGTGCTGGCCGAGGCCAGTCGCCGTAGCTGCTGGCCTCGCCACCACCGCTTGATCCCGGAGGCGTCCTGTCGCTCGCGCGTGAAGCGCTCGATCAGTTCGTCGCGTTCTTCGGCAGTCAGTGCCATGTCTGGGTGGTCCTTCGACGGAGGGTGAGCTACTACTTCTTGGAGGTGCCCGTGGGTGGGATCAGGCCGATACCAAGGCCGTACTGGAAGGTCGAGGCCTGATGCCAGGCGGCGGGGCGCACTCGGAGCGAGCACTGGGTGGCCATGTCCGACACGATGGAATCGAGTGTTGCGGTGTCGGTTTCGGCGGTGGTGGTGACGGTGATGATCATGGCCTGAGCTATCCATCCGGCGCCGCGGGAGACTTCCTCGCGGGACTGGGTGACACCTTCGAGTCGGTTGAGTGCGTCGACGTCGTGGATTCCGCGCTTGAGTCGCTGGCTGGCGCGCATGGCGTCGCGTTCTTGGTTCTCGACGATGGTTCGGGCATTCGGTGCGGTTTCGGGCCGGTAGAGCAAGGTCACTCGTTTGCGGGGAACGCGGGGATTGACTTCGAGGAGCGGGTGCAGGATGTAGTCGGAGACACCGTCTTTGGGCCATTCCCAGACGACGTAGCTGGCGGAGGTGGCGGTTTCGTGTTCGTAGTCGAGGCGATGTTCGTTGGCGGCGATCGGTCCGACATTGGTCCAGCTCAGCCCGTGGGGGGTGTTGTTGGCGCGCAGGTCGTCGAAGTCGACCTGGGTGGCGGGGTCGTAGGAACGTCGGACGAACTCGATGATCTCTTCGGCACGAAGGATGCGGCAGTCCATGTCGCAGGCGTGCAGGTTCGCGGTGATGGGGTGGAACCGGCGGGCGATGTCGACGATGCGGTCCTTCCAGTCCCCGGAGTAGGAGAAGGAGATCGCGACTCGGTGTTGGGCGTCGAAGCTGTCTGCCGGTAGTTCTTCTTCGACTAGACGGATGTCGTCGGCGGCCTCGATGGGTGCGTCGGGGTGCAGCGCCGATTCGAGGGCGATGAGTTGGTGCAGGCCGGTGGAGGGGTAGCCGTCGATCGTTGCGGTGGCGAACGCGATGTCGCCGTACTGGCCGAGGTCGCGTTGGAAGACACCCCAGAAGGCGACCATGCGGTCTCGGTCGTCGGAGTCGATGTTCTCTTCTCCGATGGGGTCCACACGCCAGATCACGGTGATGGTGTGCTGTTTGGTGTCGATGAGCAGACCAACGGTGGCGCCTTCGACGGTGACGTAGCTGTGCAGCTCGACGTGTGCGCCGTAGCCAGGCAGTGGTGCGCCGGCGAGCGGACTCAGGATGCCTGCGCGGTACTTGGTCTCTCCGCGAATGCCTGCCAGGGTGAACCGGGTGGAGTCGATGAGGCGTTCGTAGACCGACAGGCCTTGGACTCGAACAGCAGTGCCGGCGACAAGAAGTAGCCCGACGCCAGCGATTGCGCAGCCCAGCAGAATGCTCTGCGCGAGGCGCATGATGGCCAGGGCGGCGAGGACTATGCCGATGACGGCGTAGGTGGCTTTGGCGTCGAGTCCCCAGTGCCCGGAGGACTCGCGCGTCGACCAGTTGCCGTAGGTGTTCTCGGTAGCGATGGTGTTCGCCATGAGCGGTTATCTCCTGCCGATGTAGTGGGTGCCGAGGTTGCGGCGAGCGATGTTTCTGGCGCTGGTTCGCCGGTCGCCGCTGCTGCTGCGCGCCGACCCGACGGTGCGGGTGGGCGGTGCTGCCGGTGGCCGCTGCGCGCGAGGTGATCCGCTGTCGGCGGTGCTGGATGAGGCGCGGTCGCCGCGGCCGGGGCCGGCGGCCGGGCTGGGCTGGCGGTCGCGAGTGGGGCCACCGCCTCCGGACCCGCCGGCGCTGTGACGGCCGCCCGTGCTGCCGGATTCACTACCGGTGGTCGGCGAGTGTCGCGGTGTTCCTTGTCCACCGCCGCCCGACCGGGCGTTGCTGCGTGGACCGGCGGACGCGGTCGCTGCGCTGGTCGCTGGTCGCGGAGATCCGCCGCCGCCACCGCTGGTGGCGGGGGTGAAACGTCCCCCGCCACCGCCGCCGGGACGGCCACCGCCACCGCCGCGGGGAGGTGTGGGACTGGTCCCTGACGGGCGACCCGAACCACCAGGACCGCTGCGGCCACCGCCACCGCCCAGCCGGCCGGCGACACCGGCGACGTTGCGTCCGGTCTTGCTGCCCATGCGTGAGGCGACGCGGGTACCACCGACGAAGGCGGCGACACCGGCCAAGCCGGAAACGCGGCCGTGCACGCTGCCACCGACACCGACCAGCGACAGCAGGGTCGGCAAGCAGAGGATGGGGGCGATGTAGAGAAGGACCGCGATGAAAACGTCGGCCGCGTCGGACTTGTCGCCGAGGGGGTAGCTCATCGCCATGGCGAAGGCGAAGGCGCAGATGGGCTTGAAGGCGATCATTGCTATCAGCAGCCGCAGCACCTGGCTGTAGGTGGCCTGTCCGCCCTCGGTGCCGGTGGCGGCCGCGGCCACGGGCAGTGCGGCAGTACCGAAGGCGAGGTAGAACAGCCGCAAGAACAGCTGGATCAGCAAGTCGAGGCAACCGAGGACCGCGATGAGCGCGATGATGACCAGCAGGAACGATGAGCCGTCGAAGTTGTCGGCGTCAATGGTGCCGATCTTCTTCTTGAGTTCGTCGGTGACCTTGGTGACTTTGTCGCCGGTGTCGTCGTAGACCCAGGCGGCGAAGATGTCAGAGGCGCGAGTGAGCAGGATGACCACGGTCGCTGCTCCCAACGATGTCGCCAAGGCCCGCACCGACACCGAAATGCCGGTGGTGACTGCTTGCTGGGACCCGCCCGACCACTGGGCGATGGCGAATCGTGCGGCGACGTACACCACCGAGAACAGCAGGAACGCCGATTGCAGCTGGTAGGTGTAGTCGTTGGCCCACTCGACCATGGAGCTGAAGGCGTTGGCGTCGAGGTTGGTCTTTTCGGTGGTGAAGAACGACATCACGTACTTCATCAGCGAGATCAGCGCGTAGAGAATGGCGTTGACCATCCGGGAGAGCAGCCCTTTGGCTGCGTCCTCGGCCTTTCCACCGAGGTCGTCCCAGGGCCAGGCCGAAGCCTGTCCTGCGCCGAGAGTGAGCGCGAGGCCGGTGGCGCTGGCGATGGTGAGAAGGGTCGCGGCCAGGCGCCCCGAGGGCCTGTTCACCATGAGAAGTCCGCGGTGATGGGGCGGTCGGTGGGTTCGTCGACGGTGTTCCAGTACTGGCGGAATCCGTCTTTGGTGGCCTTCCAGTCGTTGTCGGCGTCGTCCCAGACCAGCGGGAAGTCCCAGGTGGCTTGATATTTGGGGCTGTAGAACCGGACGGCGGCGCGGGTGTCGTTGTCGCTGAGGGTCGCCGCAACGTCGAGGTCGACACGGCGGATCGGTGATGACCGGAAGCACTGCGCGGCCTCGCGCCACTGCGCAGCGCGCACCCCGGCACGAGGATCGCGAACCTCCGATGATGCGACGAACCCTGTAGCGGTGTCGGGCGCGAGGTATGCCGTGATGAATTCGGCACGGTCGGGCATGACCTCGAACAGGATCGCCATCGACCAGGCCGCGAGTGCTGCGCCTTTCTCGGTGCGTGTCCACCCTGCGGGCCAGCCGCCGTCGGTGCGGCGGGTGGGGCCGGCGTCGGCGGAGAATGCCAGTGCTTGGCAGCCCACGGCCTGCCACATCACCGGGCCGTCGAGCTTTGTATTGGGTGGGAGCAGTTCGCCTTTGGGGTTGTCGGGAACCTGAGTGAACGGGATGTTCGCGGCGTCGGGCTCGAGAACCGGTTCGGTGAGGTGCTGCTTGGTCCAGGTCGGTGCCAGCGGGGTCGGCACCGGCGCGGTGGAGCTGTGTCCGCCGATCGGTGGCGATGGTGGCGAATCGTCGCCGCCGCTGCCGCACCCGGCCAGCACGGCGGCCACTAGGCCGGTGATCAGTGGCAGTCGCAGGGCGGGGTGAAGCAGGGAGCGCGTCACGGGATCAGTCCTTTCTCGGGGCAGCAGGTAGTCAGGCAGGGGTGGTGTGGGTGACGAGCCGGTCGAGGCGGATCTCGCGCCAGGTGCGGTAGCCGGGTGCGCGGGTGAGAGCGACGGCGGGGTTCTGCTCGGTGTGCTCGACGTCGACGATGACCCGGTAGCGGTTGGCGGTCGCGGCAAGATCGGCCGCGTCGAGGTCGGGGTGGGTGGTGAGGATCGTCAGACGCACAGCGTCGGCGCCGATTGCCTCACGGGCCTTTCCGGCGAGGAACACGGCCTTGTCGGCAGCGGACTTTTCTGCCGACAGCTCGTCACCTTCGGCGTAGATGCGGTCGTTGGGGTGGTATTCGCCGTACCAGGATTCGCTGTCGTTGTCGGCTGCACAGACAGCGAAGCTGTTGACCTCGGCGTCCCCGGCTACGCACAGGGTGATGGTGGGCGCATCGTCGCCGGCCTCGGCCAGTGCCTTCGACTCCTGGGCGAGGGTGTCGGCTCGGATCTGGTCGTAGTCGATGTCGTGCTGCTTACGCAGCTCGGCTTTGACTTTGACCCACTGACTGGCCGGGTTGGTGAGGTCCTGGGCTTCGGCCCACGCGCGTAGTTCGCGGTGGGTGGTGGCCGCACGCAGCGTGTCGGCGTGGTCGGCGACGGCGGCCGCGGCGCGGTCCCACTGCTCTTTGGTGGACAGCTTCGACATGGGTGGTGCTCCTTACGAGTTGGGTTGAGCAGGTGGTGGTGTCAGGCCCGCCGGTCGAGACAGGTGTCGTGGTCGATGGCGGGTCGGTGAGCCGTGATGTGTTGGTCGAGAGCGACGAGGTAGAAGTCGCGCAGAGAGCGGATGCCGTGCCGCCATAGCGGGCGGGGTTCGGCGTTGAGGACGATGTCGGTGATGTGGGTATGCAGCTGGTCGGGGATGGAGAAGAAGACCCGTTGCTGCCCGGCTTGCGGCGGGATGTAGACGGTGTCGCCGTGATCGCGGTTGAGTAGGGCCAGTGCTGCGGGTTCGGCGATGTCGCTGATGCTGAGATCGTGAGTGGCAAGCCAGACTCGTAGGTCTCGGCGCCATGTGGCGGTGACCCGAAGGGACTGGGGCTGAACGTCGTTCACACTTTCACCATGTCTTTCGGGAAGTCGTCGACAGAGAAGACAACGGGTCCGGACTTCTCGTCGGGGAGCACGACTTTCCAGTCCGTGCCTGACCACCGCACGTGCCGGGTGAGCTTGGTGTGTGACCCGTCGGGGTAGGTGCTGTAGACCTCGACGTCGGCGGCGTCCTCGGAGTAGTGGGTGACCAGGAATCCGTCGATGGTCACCGTCGCGGTGGAGGCGGTGCGCGGTTTGATCGACACCTGTTGGCGTGCTGCGGCCCACTGTTGGTAGGCGGCGTTGTTCTCGACAAGCGCGGACAGTGCCTGTCCCCACTGGTCGTCGGTTGCGGTGTCGAGGACCACGGTGGTGTTCACTGCGGCCAGCGCGGCCCCGGTGCGGGTCTGGGCGTAGCCACGGGGGAAGGGGGTGGTGGTCTCGGGGCCGTCGTCCTTGGTGCGGGGCAACTCAATTCCGGCGCGGGTGAATGTTTGCAGCGCTGGTGGGGCTGTGGAGCTGCCGGGATCGTCCGTCGAAGAGCCGCCGCACGCGGTGAGCACACCTAGTACTGCGGTGGCTGCGACGGCGAGGGTCGCTATCCGTAGAGCCAGTTGACGAACGGGGCCGCGACGCCGACGACTCCGGCGGTTGCGGTGACTGCGAGGGTCCCGGTGATCAGGTGATCGAAGTTCTCGGCGCTGGTCCTGCGGCGCACCTGAATGAGGATGATCAGGCACAACAGCGATGCCGCGCACGTGACGATTGCTGCCCATGTGGCGATTCCTAAGAGTTGGTTGATGATGCCGTTGAGTTCGGGCGGCAGGGGCTTTCCCTCCGCCAGGACGAGCAGGGAGGGGCGGTTAGGTGCCATAGGCCCAGTTGATGATGGTCGCGCCGCCGGCCGCGATGACGCCGCCGAGGATCGCGAAGAGGATCGCTGACCCGCTCTTCTGTTCGCGCGAGGGGTCAAGTTTCTCCCAGCCGAGCATCACACCGGCCCAGGCGATTGCTACGAGTCCGCCAATGGTGCACGCCCAGAAGAGAACACCGCCGACCTTGTCCCAGACCTCACCGAAGGGCCCGGGGTCGGGATTGGGCTGTTCGACGGCAAGCAACAGTCGGGTAGTGGCGTAGTTCAAGTGGTTCATGATGATTCCTTCCCTGGGCGCTCAGGCGCACTGCTGATCGGAGTTGTCGTCGCGGGTGGTGGTGGATGGTTGGGGCGCGGCGCTTAGTGCTGCGACGTGGGCCATGAGGCGGTCGAAACCAGCGGCTACGACCGGAGGGAGGCCGTCGGCGCGAGGTCGGGCGCCGGTGCGGCCGCGCACGGTGGGGGTGAAGTCCCAGCGTGGTAGTTCTGAAATCGGGGATAGTCGCCACTCGCGCATGAAGGGCACCCGGAGCACGACCCGCTGGGGGTCGTCGGCGAGCGCGTCGGCGTAGTTGCGAAACTCCTTGTCCTGCTTGCCGGGAGCGGTGGCGAGCAGGATGGTGGCGGCGATCGTCCATCCGTCGGCGACGTTCTGTCGGCGGTCACCGTTGGAGTCGGTGATCATGCCGTACTGGCGGAGCAGCACTTCACACGATGGTTGGGTTTCGCGTGCGACGACGATGAGGTAGGGGTTCGGGGGGACTTCTGCCAGGGCCACATCGCCGCCGAGGACCGCTGCCGGTGGTAGGAGTCGGGCGAGGAGTGCTTCGTCTTCCCAGGACGAGGTTGCCGTCACCCAGAGAAGGGGCTCGCGGGAGTGGTTGTCGGTGGCACTCATACGGGGCTCACTTGCTGGCTGGGTAGGGCGATCGTTCCGTAGCGGGCAAGACGCTGTGCCTGGTTGGGATCGACGAATCTGGGATTGGTGGCTACTTCGAGGCGCTGCGCTTCGGTGAGTGTGGTGTTGGCGACCGCGACCGGCACTGGCTCAGGCTTGGTGCCGGGTGTGGGCTCCGCTGGTGTGGTGTCGGTCGTGGGTCGGGCATTGCGGGCTAGCAGGACGTGGTCAGCGGCTCTGGTGGCGGGCCGGTTGTTGATCTCGATGGCGCCGACCGGTGCAGTCCGCGCGTCGTCACCGGTGCGGTATTGCGCGGTGGGGTCGGTGGTTCCGGGCTTGGGCGTCTGCGGCGGCTGGTTGTTCTGTTCGCGCAGCGTGGCGTAAGCGCGGGCGGCGGTGATGATCCAGTTCGCGGTGACCTGGGTGGCTGGGGCACCGGTTGTCGACACCGGTGACTTGGTGTAGCCGCCGTGATAGGCGACCTGGTTCCAGGTGCGGGCGTCGAACACCAGCTGCGGCAAGTCGGCGTTGGCTTCGACCTCGTTGAGCAGGGTTTGGAAGATGGTCTTGACGCCGCTGATGGCAGTGGCCGGGGGGATTGCTTCCAGGCCAGCACTCATCGCGGCAGTAGCGAGCTGGCTGCCGCTCGCGGCTCCGGCGACTGCTCCGGCGGGGTTGCCTGCGGATGCGGAGATGGCGGCGACTCCGGCGGAGACCATGGAGCCGATGTTTTCGGGGGTGAGCATCGCGGTGGCGAAGGTGCTCACGGTGTTCAGGGCGATGGTGCCGAGCCGGGCAATGGCGCGCAGCGGGTTGTCGGCACCTTCGGGTGCACGAGCCTGGCCGGTCACCGAGTCTCCGGGAGTGCCGGCGACGGCGTTGGGGGCGGTGGACGGTGCCGACGGTTGCTCGGATTCGAGGGTCGCCGACAGCGACCGAGGCGCGGAGACTTCGGCGAGGCGCTGGGAGATCGACAGGTTCGGGTTGAACTGCAAGTCCGCCAGCGACGTACCGGTGATGTCGGCGTTGACCACGGTCGAGGTGCCGCGCACGGCGGTGTCGGCGACGGCGGCGGCCAGGCGCGCGGCGGTGCCGGTGGGGTCGTGCTCGAAGTCGAGGTTGGATTGTTCGACGATGTTGGACCCCAGCCGAAGCAGCGACGCGCTGCGCGGCGCCGAGCAGGCGAGATCGCCGTCGATGCAGAAGTCGGCGACGCGGCCGTTGAGAGGGCCGAAGTCGTCGATCTGGTCGGTTTCGGGTCCGATGCCCTGACCACGAGAGACGGTCAGCTGGTCGGCGAACTTCGACGGTTTGAGGTCGCCGATGCCCGGAACGTCCCGGGGAGCTCCCTGGCCGGGGAATCCGGGGAACAGGTCAGCACCGGCAGCACGTGTCGGTGAGCCGAAGGTGACGACGAAGGCGATCGAGTCGGGGGTGACCGAGCCCTGCCCGGCGGCGACAGCCGAGGCGAAGGCGTCGACGACGTGCCCGCCCTGGGAGTAGCCGACAGGAACGAGTTTCGTTCCGGGGCATTGCACGACGATGCGATTGGCGAGTTGAGAGAGCCGATTGAGACCCTCGCCGGCGGAGTCGCGGTAGTTGGTGCTGACCGCGCCGCGGTCGCCGAAGTTTGCGCGGTAGGGCACATACGTGCGGTCGACTCGCAAGGACTTGTCGGCGGCCGCCGCGCCCAGTACCGGACTGATGACGGTGGAAAGCATGCCCTGGTCGTTCTTGGTCGGCGCATTCGCCGACGACTGGCTGGTGCCCTGCACGCCCAGGACGTGAACGTCGGGGCAGCGGGCTTCGTCGGCGGCCGCCGGTGAGACGGTCACGGTTAGGGTCGCGCAGCTCAGAAGCATTGCGCTGGCGGCGATGAGCGCAGGTAGACGGTGTCGACGTTGAGTCACGACTAGTCCTCTCGGGAGGGTGGGTTAATCGGTGGTGCGTTCGGAGGTGATGCGCAGCTGGCCCTTGACGGTTTTGACCTCGTAGACCGCGTTCCAGGTACGGGCTTCGCTGGTGCGCTCATCGATCCAGTCGACGGTGACCGCCCATGTGTTGGGGTTGTTCCAGGGGGTGACGGTGGCGCAGTAGGGAACTGGGGCCTCACCGGGAGGAAAGTTCGCGTCCATCACGCCGCGGATTGCACCGGCGGAGACCCGCATCTCCGGCGCGAGGTACTCGGCGGCGGCGATGGGGTCGCGTTCGGTGAAATAGGCGTGTTCGAAGGCTGCGATAAGTCCGGCCGCGGTCTGGGTATCACCCGGTTTCGCAGTCACCAGTCGGGTGGGAGTGTTGGTTTCGGTGCACGCCATGGGGCTGGCCACACTCGGGGACGCAGGCATGGTCGACAGCGGGGGCGGTGCCGGGATGGTGATGCTCTGCGATGCGTCGTTGCCGCGACCGGTCAGCGCCAGCACGCCAACGACGACGACGAGAAGCAACCCGGCCAACGCGAGCAGCGGGTAGAGCTTCCGCCGGTCGCGCACCCCTCGTGCGCGACCGGCGGAAGTGTGTTCGACCGCCGCGGGCGAGGGCTGTGCAGCAGACGGGATCTGGGCGTGGGGCTGATCGGCGGTGTCCGCGGGGCTCCCGGGTTCCTCCGTGCAGGCTGCACCTGACGCGGTTTTCCATTCATCGAGCCAGTCCGAGCTCACTGAACACGTCCTTTCCTGCGTCGTGGCAGTCGAGTGGATTGATCTCAGCGGCGGTGCTTGCCACCGAGGCCAGCGGCGTCGGGCGAGTGCAGCTGCGGCCAGCTCACTTCCAAGCCGGGCAGGGCGGACTTGGCCTGATCGGTCAGGGAACGCACCCCATCGGTGATGGCCTTCTCTGCGACCGGCGCGGCCGGCCCGAGAGCCTTGATCGGCGCCTGGGCCTGTTCGGCGGTCCACCCACCGCGCAGCTCCTGGCCGCCGATCTGGGCGGTGACATTGACGTCACCTCGACTGCTGACGACGTAATCGACCCCGATACCGGGCAGACCGGCAGCGTGGGCGGTCGAGGCGGGAACATGCAATTCGAACTGGTTTCCCGTCGGATTCGGAACGATCTCGGCGTACTGATCCGGTGAGGGCGGAGCGAGGTTGGTGGCGGGGTCGCCGGTGCCCAGCGCCCACGTGATCGCCGCGCCCACCGTGCCGCCTGCGACCGCGCCGGCAATACCGGCGGCCGTGGCAGCGGCGAGCGTGATGCCAGCGCCGACACCCGCGCCGATACCGGCGCCCCACAGCGGTCCCGCGAAGGGCTGGGGAGGCACAACAGCGCTCAACGCCCCGCCGATGGCCAGGCCGGTCAACGTCGTGACGGGAATGACCACGACGCCAACGGCGATCGCGGTGGAGGTGAAGGCGATCGTGCCGCCCGCAGCCCCACCGACAACCCCGCCGATGATCGCGGCAGCCGCCTGCCGCGTGGCCTCGTCCTCGGGAACACCGATCGAGATGAGGAACCGGGCAATCTGGCTCTCGCCGTAGGCCGCCCAGTCGTTGAAGGACACGATCGCGCGCGGGTTGTCTTGCAGCTCCTTCGGCAGGTCCTTGACCGGGACCACCACGTTGCCGAACGTGAGGGTGTCGGCCTGCCACTGCTTACGCGGCACATCGCGAGTCGGCTTGGGCGCATGCAGGGGCGCAGACGGAATCGGGTTGTAGGCGCTGGGCTCGACCATCGGGACCTCGGGCCCATAGTCGACCGACGGCCCGACCGGGCCGCTGGGCGGCGCCGGCGCGAGGCCCGGGCTACCGGGACTGACCGGACTGGTGCTCGGCGGCGTCTGCGGCTGACTCGGTGTCTGCGGCGACTCCTGCCCCTGCGGGGTCTGCGGAGATGACTGCGGCAGCTGAGGTGACGGCTCAGCATAGGCCGTGGCCACCGGAACCAGAGTCGCAACCGCGGCGGCGGCGGCAACTGATGAACGAACCGGAAAACGCATTTCCCCTACCTCTCACGCACTATCGCGTGTCGTTTGATGCCTGATCTACACGCAGCATAGTGCGTTTGCGGCAGATTGCAAGCGGTGCGCTCGATAAACGTCGCCGGAGCGAGAGATCAGGGAGAACACAGATGCCCGGGCTCACCGATAGGGCAAGCACCGGGCATCTGGGGATCGCTGAAGGGTTCCGACTAGGTCAGGTGGACGTTGGTGTAGAGGTAGTACGAGCCACCGCCGCGACTGATGCAGGCACCGGGTGACCCCGAGACGGGATTGCGCTGGTAGGCCGCCTGCAGAGCGGGGTGGTAGGTGAGCACGTTGTGGCACTGCTGATCGGTGTAGGGGCCGTAGGAGTACCGGGTCTGCGTCTGTGAGTCCAGCGGTCCAGCGGTCGCCGTTCCTACACCGACTGCGGTGCCGGCGAGGGCGATGCCGCCGACAAGGATGGTGGTGATGCGTCTACTGAGGGCCATGATGGCTGCTCCTTGGGTGAGTGAGAGTGCGCGCGCGGAACTACGCACGCAGTTTCACGGTAACCCAATAACGCAGTTTATTGCTTGCTACTGGTTATGCTGCGCAGTTCAGAACAAAGCGATCTGGTCACGGGCGGCGCGGTCGGCGGCGCGTTGGTGTGCTTGTTCGGCGGCGCGTTTGACGGTGGCCTCGGGCAGTGCGAGTTCGTGGGCGATCTCGGTCCAGCTGTGTCCGCGGTCTCGCAGGTCGGCAGCAAGCTCTTGGAGTTCGCGGTCCTGGGCGTCGGGGTCGTCGATCACGGCTGGTGGTCCTTTCGGCTCAGATGCGGGCTAGGGTGTCGCGGATGGCGAGCCAGCGGGTTTCGGCGGCTTGCTGGTGGATGGTGAGGGCGGTCCAGTGGCCGGCGAGTTCAGCAGTGGGCCGCTCTGCGGTGATCTGGGTCATGCGCGCCAGGAGCGCGGTGTAGCCGCGGCGATACCAGGCGTCGACCAGCGCGGCGGCGAGATAGGGCAGGTCGGCGCTGTCGGCGACGGGGCGGCCGTGCCGCGGTGAGGCGATCTCGAGCATGACGGCACGGGTGCGGGTGGTCAGTCCTCGATCGGCAAGACGGGCATTGACCAGAACTGGTGTGGCGGGGCTGCCTTCGTCGAGCAAGGCAGCAACGGTGTCGAAGACTTCTTGGTGCACATCACGCAGGAACACCACACTGCCGGCGGGGAGCACGGTGGTGGTGTTACCGGCTTCGCGGTCGGTGTGGGTGCCGATCAGAGCGTCGACGACCGAGCGGGCCAACTCTGGTGGAGCCCAGACCAGAGCGGTGAGCATGTCGAGTTCCAGAGCGAGGGTGTCGTCGAGTTCGGTGTCGGTGCCGATGGCGCCGACCAGGGTGGGGTCATCACCAGGGGTGACAGTTTCCAGCTCGGGCAGTGGATCGATCGCGGTGGCCGGCGGGTGCCGGTCGGCCTGGTGCTCAACGTCGGGGATCTCGGCCATGACGGTCACCTTCCTGCTCCTTGTCTCGTGCTGGTGTTATGCGACGTCGCTGTAGACGCCGGTACGGTCTTCGCGTGCCCAGTCCTCGCATTGGACAGCGGCTTCGGCGAGCTCGTCACCGAGCTGGGGATCGCCTTCTGCGTAGGCCAATTCAGACTTGGCCCAGTAGGCCACAGCTCGTTGCCCGTAGTCGATGGACAACATGCGTCTGATGTCCTTTTCTGATCAGGCGGCCGCGGT
>NZ_JALPSY010000034.1:0-57533 GCF_023218005.1 Gordonia sp. C13 | reverse complement strand
CGGCCCGTGCTGCGTGGGGGGCGGGGCGCGCCCCCCCCCCCCCACGAAGGCCTGGTGAGGTTATCTCGCCAGCCCTTCGTGGCTCGCTTCGCTCGCACCTCAGGGAGCAGTGGGCGACACGCCCTCTCGCACCTCAGGGAGCAGTGGGCGACGCGCCCTCTCGCACCTCAGGGAGTGGGCGACTGTGCTATCAGGTCCGCGACGATCTTCGCCGACAGCATCACCAGCGGGAGTCCGCCGCCGGGGTGCGACGAACCGCCGACCAGGTACAGGCCCGGGATGGGTGAGGTGTTCTTCGGCCGCAAGAAGGCGGCCCGCGGTCCGTTCGACGACGATCCGTAGATCGAGCCGCCGGGGGTCATGGTGCGGCGTTCGAGATCGGCCGGTGTGACCAGCAGGCGGTGGCGGACCTGGTCGCGGACGTCGAGACCGCGGTCGGCCATCACCTGCATGATCTGGTCGGCATATTTGTCCGCGAGTCCTGCTGCATCCCAGTCGACTCCGTGCTCCGGGTCGTGTCGCGGTGCGTTGACGAGCACGAACCAGGCTGCGGTGCCGGGGCCTGGGACGATCTCCGGATCGTCCGGCGCGGAGATGTACACGGTCGGACGGGCGACGGGTCGCGGCGGGCCGTTGAAACCGAAGACGGCGTCGAACTCCTCGTCGTAGTCCTCGGCGAACAGGACGTGATGGTGGGCCTGGTCGGCGGGCGGGTTGTCGAGCGCGAGGAGCAGGACGAAGCCCGACAGCGACGGTGTCGAACGCCGCAGCAGCGCAGACGGAATGCGTGCGGAGCGGCGGGGGACGAGGCGATCGAAGACCTGGCGGGCGTCGGCATTCGCCACGACGAGATCGGCGGATCGGCGGCTGCCGTCGGCGAGTACGACACCGTCGACCCGGCCGTGTTCATCCGTCGAGACCCGGGACACCTCGACCCCGAACTCGACCCGACCACCCAGGGCGAGCAACCGATCCCGCATCGCGGTGGCGATCCGACCGAGGCCGCCGCGAACATACCAGGAGCCCCAGGCCTGCTCTGCCCACGGAACGGAGGCCAGGGCCGCCGGTGCACGACGTGGATCCGAGCCGGTGTAGGTGGCGTAACGGTCGAGCAACATCGCCAACCGCGAATCGCTGAGATACTCGGACCCCAGCCCCCGCAGCGTTTTCCACGGCGCCACGGTACGGACGTCGGAGGGGGTGGCGATCCCGCCGATCATCGTCCGGACGCTCATCGGCGACTCGAGGAACGGGCCGTGGGTGACGTCCCAAATTGCCTGCGCGCGTCCGAGAAACGCCGACCACTGGGCACCCGAACCGGGTCCGAGTGCGTCGTCCAGCGCGGAGGGGATGTGGTCGAGCGTGTCGGGCAGGTCTAGGACCGTGCCGTCGGGGAACCGGTAGCGCGCTGCGACCGGCAGGCGTTCGAGCTCGAGGAACTCGTCCACCGGGGCGCCGGTGTCGTCGAACAACTCGGTGAGGACGTGCGGCATGGTGACCAGTGACGGGCCGGTGTCGAAGACGAAGCCGTCGTGTTCGATCACGCCGAGTTTGCCGCCCACGGTGTCGAACTGTTCGAGAACGGTGACGTCATGGCCGGCCGCCAGCAGGCGCATCGCCGTGGCGAGTCCGCCGACGCCGGCGCCGATGACGATGACCCGGCTCATCGGGAGACCTCGATGGTGCGTCCCTTCCACTGCAGTTCGCCACGGCGGCGGGCGATCGCCGAATCCGCGGCGAGGAAGGTGAAGAGTGCGATGGACGCAGGATGTCCCAGGGCGTCGGGGAACGTACGTCCGCCCGTGGTCCGCGCGGACACGAGTCGCGAGGCGACGCCGGCGAGGTATCCCACCAGTCCGGTGCGGGAGCCCGTCAGAGCGGCGAGCGCCGGGATCACGTACATGAGACACAGACCGGCGGTCACCGCCGACGTCCCGGCGGGTGAGCCGAACGCGGACCACAGCGACTTGCGGTATCCCGCACGGACTTCGTCCCAGCCGTCGTACATGTGGCAGGTCGCCACGGTGCTCCCTTCGGCCACCACACCTCGACCGCCCGCGGCCTTGATCGCACGGAGGAGTGCGATGTCCTCCAGGACGACGTCACGGACCGCTTCGTGTCCGCCGGCGCGGCGATAGGTGGCGGCATCGACCATCAGGAACTGGCCGTTCGCGGCGGTCAGTGATTCGCGCGGGGACCGTTCGGCGATTCCCAGCGGGAGCGTGCTGAGCCACGACCACTGCAGCAGAGGTTGCACCAAACGCTCGGCAGCACTGATGGCGACCTGCCGCGGGTAGGGACTCACGAGGTCGAGTCCGGCGTTGCGCAACAACGCGAATGAGGAGGTGAATGCATGGGGTTCGACCACGACGTCGGCATCGACGAAGGCGAGGATCCCGCCTGGGGCGGCGTGGTCGGCCAATTGCCGGCAGGCCCAGGACTTCCCGAGCCAACCCGGCGGTGGCGGGGAGCCCTCGAACACCTCGAGTCGGTCGTCGTGGGCGGCCAGCCGCGCGAGGAGGGCGTCGGTGCCGTCGAGAGATCCGTCGTCGAGCACGAGGACGCGGGCGGGGCCGGGCCATCTGTCGACGGCCTCGAGGACGGCGGTGATGCAGCGTTCGGCCCGGGTGATCTCGTTCCGCATGGGTATCAGCACCGAAAGATGCTCGGCGGGAGGGATGTCCGCGAGACTTGGGCGGCGCACGCGAATCGCGTTGTCGACGGTGAGGGCGAGCGACGCCAGTGACAAGCCGGCCCCGACCGTCACCGTGCGACGCCAGAGGTCAGACGCTCGCACCGTGTCTCCTGGACCGGAACGACCGCACTTCGAGAACGATGAGCGGGATCGCGACGACACCCATCACCACGGCACCGGCCAGCGCGACCGTCGGGCGGCCGAAGAACATCGCATGCGCCATCACCGACGAGAAGTAGGTCCACAGGTAGGCGGCCACCGGGACCGCGTCATCGGCGTCGGCGGTGTCACCGGCACCGATCACCTGGTCGAGGAGGGCGGTCATCAGGAACGAGACCAGAAGCCAGCCTGCGAAGTTCGTCAACGGGATGTCGTCGACACCGGGTAACGACGGGGTGGGGTACTGCCAGTTCCAGTGACCCTGATCGACCATCTGGGGATCGAGGAAGACATCCCAGGCCGTCAGCGCGTACGCCCCCAGGAAGGCGGTCACCACGCGAGCCCGCGTACCGGACAGCCGCATGGCGCCGACGAGCCGTCGTGTCACGGCGAGTGCCGGCCACGACATCATGATCCAGGCCAGGGGCACCAGGACCGGGACACCGAGAAGCTTGAGGCCCAGACCGTCGGTGTATGCGTATGTGCCGAAGGGGAATCCGGTGCTGACACCGATCGCCTCGGCGACGAGGCCACCGCCGCCGGCGATCACGACCAGTGCGATCGCGGCCCCGAATCCGCGCGTGGCGGCGAGATGAAGGGCGGACGCCGACGCCAGGAGAACGACGCTCGCGACGGTGAGCGGCAGCGTGCCACCACCGGTCAGCGGGAAGGCGATCTGCACCCCGATGGTCGCGGCGAGGAGAACCCACGCGAGGGTGACGAGGTGCTTGCGGCGGGGTATCCGGGTCGCCGGGCCTTCGTGGCTCGTCGCTTGCGCTCCTCGCACCTCAGGCAGCGGGGAGGCTCCTGCTTGCGCTCCTCGCACCTCAGGCAACGGGGAGGCTCCTGCTGGCGCTCCTCGCACCTCAGGCAGCGGGGAGGCTCCTGCTTGGGCTCCTCGCACCTCAGGCAACGGGGAGGCTCCTGCTTGCGCTCCTCGCGCCTCGGCCGGCGAAGGTGATTTGGTCGTGCTCATGCCGATCTTCCCTGGTAGGTCCCGGTCACATCGAGGACGGCGAACCGGGCGAACAGTTCCTCGGCGTACCAACGGGCGGGTTTGGTGCGCGAGATCGCGGACTTGTGTGCGGGCGAGTGGTAGGCGAAGTGGGTGAGGTCGCGCGTGGAGTCCCAGAGTGAGAAGGTCCCCTGCACGCCGATCGGCAGCTCGCCGACGCCGAGCGCGAGCCGATTCCCCTGCGCGCCGGCCAGTTCCGAGGCGACCGGCGGGACCGCGCGCCAGAAGGACGCCATCGTCGTCGGCCGCAGCCGTGCTCGGGTGAGTGCGGCGACCGAACCGGTCCAGTCTCGTGCGCGGTCAGCCGCTGGATCTCGGTTCTCGTGGCCGAACGGATCGACCCGCGACCATCTCCCCTTCGAGCGCAGCGGACGCATCGTGATGCGCATTTCCTCGGTGCTCGCGTACTGCCAGCGTCGCAGCACACGCGAATTCGCCGACGCGCGAGCCGCATCGTCGTCGTGCCAGACGGTGAGTGCCGCCCAGTGGCGCAGGTCGGCGCTCTGCATCGTGAAAGTCTCTGCGGTACCGGTGCCGAGCAGTTTGGCGAAGCGGAGTCCGGGGGTGGCGCGCAACGCCCGCCGGCCCGATGCCATCCGGCCGAGCGCGGGCATCACCCGGTCGACGCCCCAGATGCGTAGCTCGACCGTCGGAACAGCAGTCGGGGTCATGAGCGGCGCCACACACAACGTTCGACGAGCGAGGTCAGGGCCTGCCGTGTCAGCTCGTCCACCGATGCGTCCGCGACGACCGCCAGGGCGTCCTCGGCGAGTTCGACGATGCGTTGTTCCACACGCTCGAGGGCGCCGGTGGATTCCACGACGTCGCGCATCTGTGCGGCACCGGCGACGTCGAGGTCCGGGTTGCCGAGGCAGTTGGCAATGATCCGTCGTTCCGTCCAGGTCGCGGACTCCTCGGCCAGCGCCATCAGCATGGTGCGCTTGCCCTCTCGGATGTCGTCGATCGCCGGCTTCCCGGTGATCTTCTCATCGCCGAAGACGCCGAGGATGTCGTCGCGCAATTGGAATGCCTCACCGGCGCTGATCCCGATCCGGTCGTAGTCGGTGAGAAGGGCGGCGTCGGCCCCGGCGAGCGTGCCGCCGAGCCGAAGTGGCTGGCCGATGCTGTAGCGGGCGCTCTTGTACCGGAGGACGCGTTCGGTCCGGTCGGGATCGGTGTGGTCCTCGGTCTGGCTGAGCATGTCCAGGTACTGGCCCGCGTACGCCTCGTCGCGCATCTCGGTCCAGGTCTCGCGGACAGCCTGACGGGTGTGGCGGTCGACGGCGTCGACCGCCGCGGCGACCAGGTCGTCCGACCACGACAGACACATGTCGCCGACGAGGATGGCGACCGCGGTGCCCCACGTGTCGGAGTCGCCCCGACGACCTACCGCGCGATGGGTGTCGGCGAAGAGACGGTGGATGGTGGGCAGGCCGCGGCGGGTGTCGGAGTCGTCCATCACGTCGTCGTGGACCAGGGCGGCGAAGTGGAACAGCTCGATGGCCGACGCCAATTCGACGACACCGGGGACCGACCGGCCGTGGGCGGCGCCGCGGGCACCCCACAGACAGAAGGCGGCGCGCAGGCGCTTGCCCCCGCCGATGCGGGCGGCGATGGCGTCCGCCGCGGGAGTCAGTTCGGCACCCACTTTGTTCAGCGTCAGGGCGTGGCGGCGGAAGTGCGCGGTCAGCACCTCCTCGACGAGTTCGAGGTCGGTCGTCGCGTCGTCGATCGCGCGGAGGCCGGAGTTCGGGTCGAGGACAGGCCGGTGAGGGAGGGATGAGTCGGTCATCTCGGCGGTCTGTGTCATGGCGAGGCCCTTCCGGGTGCGGGGTCGGCGCGGTTGCGGGTACCCGGTCTTCGGTGCGATGACACCCGTCGGATGGGTCAACGCGGTGAGCGTCAACGATCGCCCCTGAAAAGCGCCCCCGATTTCCGCCCGGCGTCGAAAACCGCCCCCGAAAAGAACCCTCCACAGCGCCGTCGGTGACAGATCGTTCGCGGTGCGACCCTGGAGGGCGGTTCCCAGGGGCGCATTTCGGGCCGGGGCGGAAGCCAGGGGCGGTTCCCAGGGGCGCTTTTCGGGCCGGGGCGGAAGCCAGGGGCGGTTCCCAGCGGATCGACGCCCGTGCTCGCGTACGGCCGCGGGGTTCTTGGCCAGCCTGTGGCGCACCGTCTCCGTCATCGCCGATGGGAGGCCGCGGCGCAGGGACCCCACGTCCGGCGGGCGCGTAGGGGCCCGGAGATGCCGGTAGGTTGGTCGAATGGCAGTGGATGCAACGGTGCCCGTGGTGGCTGCGGGTCTGGTCGGCGGCTTCGCGGCGGCTCGCTACAGCGGTCGACGAGAGCTCGGTGGGGTGGTCCTCGCAGCGGCGGGTGCCTGGTGCACCCGGCAGTGGGCGGTCAAGCAGGGTCCGGTGGTGGCCGGCGGACTGCTCGCCGGATACCTCGCGGCCTTCGGCGGCTCGCATCCGCTCGCGAAGAAGATCGGCGCCTGGCCGTCGGTCGGCGTCGTGACGGTCGCAGCTGCCGGCGCGACGGCTGTCGCCACACGCTGACACCCCGGTCCGGGAATCCTCCCCGGGTCCTGCGACGCCGACGTTACGATCGGCTCCCATGACCACGGGATACGGGCGAGCGCGGCAGAACGACATCTACACCGCTGGTGTACATCGTCGAAAGCCCCGCGTGCCAACGGATTTCGCGGAACTCGAACGCCGCGCCAGACGGTCGATGTCGGCTCGGGCGTGGGCGTACATCGGTGGTGGCGCCGGTGAGGGTCGCACGATGGCGGCCAACCGGCAGGCCCTGGACCGCTGGGCGATCGTGCCGCGGATCCTCCGCGACGTCTCCGCGCGGAACCTCGAGGTGGATCTGTTCGGACGCCGCATCCCGGCGCCGGTCCTGTTCGCACCGGTGGGCGCCGGCTCGCTGGCCGCTCCGGGAGCAGATCGTCTCATCGGTCATGCCGCCGCGGAACTCGGTGTGCCGTACATCTTCTCGAACCAGGCGAGTGTGCCGATGGAGACGGTGGCGGCCGAGATGGACGGCGTGACCCCGGGAGCCCCCCGCTGGTTCCAGCTGTACTGGTCGACCGACGACGACCTCGTCGACAGTCTGCTGGCCCGTGCGGCGGCCGTCAGCGCCGACGCGGTGGTCGTCACCCTCGACACCACGATGCTCGGTTGGCGGCCACAGGATCTGAACCTGGGATCGCTGCCGTTCGCGCGGGGCGAGGGGATCGCGCAGTACACCTCCGACCGGCGCTTCGTCGACATCGTCGCCGACCGGCTGCGCACCGCTGCCGAGGAGCGGCCGGAGATCTCCCTGGGCGCCATCGCGACCCTGGTCTCGATCACCCGCAACGCCCCCGGACGCTTCCTCTCGAATCTCACCTCGGCCCAACCGCGGGCCGCGGTGCAGACCTTCCTCGACATCTACTCGCGTCCGTCGCTGAGCTGGGACGACCTTGCCGGTCTGCGCGAGCGCACGTCGTTGCCGATCGTCCTCAAGGGCGTGCTGCATCCCGACGATGCCCGTCGCGCCGTCGACGCCGGGGTCGACGGCATCATCGTGTCCAACCACGGCGGACGTCAGATCGACGGAGCGATCAGCACCATCGACGCCCTCGACGAGATCGCACCCGCGGTCGACGGTCGGATCAAAGTGCTCATCGACTCCGGGATCTACACCGGTTCGGACGTGTTCAAGGCACTGGCGCTCGGCGCCGACGCCGCATGTATCGGCCGGCCGCACATGTACGGGCTGGCCCTCGCCGGTGCCGAGGGTGCCCGGGATGCGGTGGCCGACATCATCGCCGAACTCGACCTCACCCTCGGCCTGGCCGGCCACACCGACGTCACCGCACTCGATCGCGAGGCCTTGCGAAGGGTCTGAGCCGAGAAACGTCCCAACCGAAAAGCCCGTCCCGCTCGCGACGAGCGGGACGGGCTTCCCCCAACCGGGACAGGGAGCTCAGACCAGTGGACGGCCGGTGCGCATCCGCCAGCGGACGTCGGCGAGCAGCACGTTGAACGGAAAGCTGCGGACCGGTCTGGGCGCCCGGGTGATGATCGCCCGCAGGACGGCATTGTGCTTGGCGAAGAACAACTCCTGCCACGGCGACAGGCGGACGTCCATCTTGCGGCGGAAGTTCTCCGGCAGGAAGCCGATCGCCAGGATCTCGAAGTACCAGCCCAGCAACTTGGCGACGACCGGCCCCAGGAACTCGGCGCGGGCGATCTGCAACAGGTACCCGCGGATGACCGGGTCGATCTCGAGGGTCTCGACGGTGGAGTTCCAGTACTGCTCGAAGGCCTCGCGGTCGGCCGGCCAGGCCTCGCGCGGGACCTGCAGCGTGGTGCCCAGGACGGCACCCGCCTGATAGAACTCGTCGGTCACCTCGGTCATCCCGCCGAAGATCCGATGGACGTCCTCGGTGCCGCGGTACAGACAGGCCGCGACCCAGAGCTGCAGCTTCGGGTCGAAGGCGTTGTACTTCACTGGGCTGTCGGCGGTCGACCGAACCTGCGCGTGGGCCTTGCCGATCGCCTTGCGGTAGGCCTTGCGGTCCTTGGCGCTGCCCAGCCCCGCGACCGCGAGGTAGCTCAGGGTGGTGCGACCCCGCTTGAGCGGATGCTTGAACAGGTTGCCCGAGTCGACGCGGCTCTCATAGACGCCATATCCCACCGCGGGCAGGCTCAGCTGCATGATGACGTTCGCGGCGCCGGCGATGACGCCGATGCCGAGCGGATCGAGATCCTCGGCGGACGGGAGCGCGTCGAGTTCGGCGCGGGACATGCGCGCGGTCGACGGCAGGAACTCGGTGTCCGGGCGCTCAGCGGTGAGGAATTCGGCGACCTCGGCGGTCACCTCGGCGGGCGTCTGCGGCGACAGGGCCGAGCTTCCACTGGTGATAGGCTCCGTTGCCATCGAACCTCTCCTGGTCGGATTTAGGAAACGTGTGTTTCCCGTTTTATAAAACATGAACTTACCGGGGTGTCAAGATAGGAACCATGGGAAGAGGACCTTCGAACCCGGACAACGGGTCCGACGCTGCTGCGTCGGATTCGGCGGCTTCCCTGCGCGCCTACGGCGGCGAGGGTGGTGACACCCGGGTCGCGCGACGCCGCACATCGTTGATCGACGCAGCCCTCGACCTGCTCGGAGCCGACGACGCGGAAGCGGTCACGGTGCGAGGTGTCTGTCGGCGGGCCGGGCTGACCGCACGGTATTTCTACGAGAGTTTCGAGTCGGTCGATCAGCTCGTCGAAGTGGTGTACGACGGGGTCATCGAGGAGATCGCCCACTCGAGTCTGGCGGCGTTCGCCGAGGGCGAGACCATGCGCAGCAAGGTGTCGGGAGCGGTCGCCGTGATCGTCGATCTCATCGACAAGGACCGACGCAAGGGCCGACTTCTGTTCTCGCAGGCCCTGCTCAGCCCGGTGATCGCCGCGAAGCGGATGGAGTCGACCACGCTGTTCGCGGGCCTGACACTCCAGAGCGCCTCCTCGGTGCTCGATGTGCACGTCGGCTCGGCCGAGGCAGCGGGCGTCGCGCACTACAAGGTGGGTGGGCTGAGCCGTCTGCTCGCCGCCTGGCTCGAGGGCGACGTCGCACTCTCGAAGTCTGAGGTCGTGGACCTCAGCGTCGCGTTGCTCGTGTCTCCGGCGGACATCCTGGAGAAGAGCCTGCCCCACGGCAGCGCCGATGGTGAGTAGTGCTTCGTAGGCAGATATGGTCGATCCCATGAGCAGCGGAACCGGCGAAACCGACGTGCGACCGGCGAAGCAACCTCTCGGCGCCTGGCGTGACTACGGCGAGCCTGAGCTCCCGATCCCATTGGCCGCTGCCCTCGAGGCGTTCGCCGAGCAGGGCTACCACGGCACATCGGTGCGCGAGATCGCCGCGCGGGCGAACCTCTCGGTGCCGGGGCTGTACCACCACTACCCGTCCAAGCAGTCCCTGCTGCAGGGCCTGCTCGAACGCACGATGACCGATCTGCTGGCCCGCTCGGAGGCGGCGATCCTCGAAGCCGGCCCGGAGCCGGTGAAGCAGTTCGACGCGGTCGTCGAATCGCTGCTGCGGTTCCACATGTACCGGCGCGAGCAGGCCTTCGTCGGTTCCACGGAGATCCGGAGCCTCGACGACGACTACCGGCCGAAGTACATCGGTCATCGCGACCGCCAGCAGCGGATGGTCGACGAGAT
The DNA here is from genome assembly GCF_023218005.1 of Gordonia sp. C13. Lineage (NCBI taxonomy): Bacteria > Bacillati > Actinomycetota > Actinomycetes > Mycobacteriales > Gordoniaceae > Gordonia > Gordonia sp. C13. The sequence continues at coordinate 47,455 of NZ_JALPSY010000034.1, read as the reverse complement.
CGTCTTCGCCGGTGTGGAGGCGGGGGACTTCACCACCGAGTACCCGAAGGACGCCGCCCGGGCTGTGGCGACGATGTGTGTCGGTGTCTCGACCTGGTTCAAGCTCGACGGCTTGCTGGGGCCGGACGAACTGATCTCCCGAAATCTCCAGCTCGCCCGCGCCCTGGTCGGGTACCGCACCAACTGAGGGCACGGATTTCACCCGGTCAGCCTTGACCGGGATCGCATCGCCTGGCAAGGTATGGGCGGCCGAACGATCGCTCGGTCGGCGTCGGGGTAAGTTCCCGTCGGTCCAGCCAAAGGAGTCACGATGCCCATAGACCTGCGCCACGATCCCGCGGTGGTCGAGCTGGTCGAGAAGACCGAACGCTTCGTCCGCGACTACGTGCTGCCGCTCGAGGACGCGAACGGTGGCGACATCGTCGCGGCCGGTGGCGACGACCTTCGTCGTGAGATGAACGCAAAGGCCAAGGCAGAGGGCATCTTCGCGCCGCACGCGCCGGTAGAGTTCGGCGGGCTGGGACTGGACATGGCCGACCGCGCACCGGTTTTCGAGGCAGCAGGCTACTCCACCTTCGGTCCCGTCGCGCTGCACATCGGTGCGCCCGATGAGGGCAACATCCACATGCTCGAGCGCATCGCCAGCGAAGAGCAGCGCCACAAGTACCTGGCCCCGCTCGCCACGGGTGAGGTCCGTTCGGCCTTCGCGATGACCGAACCGGCACCGGGTGCGGGTTCGGACCCCAATGCGCTTCGCACGCAGGCGGTCCGCGTCGACGGCGGCTGGAAGATCAACGGCAAGAAGCACTTCATCACCGGTGCCGAGGGCGCGGGCTTCTTCATCATCATGGCCCGCACCGCGGGGTCACCGGGAGATCGTGGCGGCGCCACGATGTTCCTGGCTCCGGCCGGCACCGCGGGCATCACCGTGGGACGCCACATCAACACCATCGACAAGGCGATGATCGGCGGGCACTGCGAGGTCACGTTCGACGACGTCTTCGTCCCCGACGAGGACATCCTGGGCGAGGTCGACGAGGGCTACCGCTACGCGCAGGTCCGCCTCGGTCCGGCCCGCATGACCCACGTCATGCGCTGGCTCGGCGCAGCAAAGCGCTGCCACGACGTCGCCGTCGACTACGTCTCGCACCGTGAGGGATTCGGTGGCCGACTCGGCGACCTCGGGATGATCCAGCAGATGATCGCCGACAACGAGATCGACCTGGCGGCCTCGCGTGCGTTGCTGCTCAAGGCCTGTCACGAACTGGACCTGGGCAACCACGCCTCCGACGAGACCTCGATCGCCAAGACCTTCGCCGGTGAGGCATATTCGCGGATCGCCGATCGCAGCATCCAGATGTGCGGCGGCCTCGGTGTCTCCGCGGACCTGCCGATCGCGCGCCTGGCGCAGGAACTCCGTCCGTTCCGCGTCTACGACGGCCCCTCCGAGGTCCACCGTTGGGCCATTGCTCGCCGCGCCGTCGGGCGCGCGAAGAAGGCACAGGCCGCGGCGGGTGCGAAATGACCGGGGTCGAATCAGCCCTCGAGGCGGACAAGCTCCGTCGGCTCCTCACCGACAACGGTGTCGAACTCGCCGGTGATCTCTCGATCGAACTCATCAGCGGTGGGAAGTCGAACCTGACCTACACCGTCACCGACGGCGTGACCTCGTGGGTGGCGCGTCGCCCACCGACCGGTGGTCTCACCCCGTCCGCACACGACATGGGCCGTGAGTGGGCCGTCACCAGTGCGCTGCAGTCCACTTCGGTGCCGGTCGCCAAGACGGTCGCCTTCGATGCCGACGGATCGATCATCGGGGCGCCGTGCACCGTGGTCGAGTTCGTCGACGGGCGGGTGGTGCGTACGGCGGAGGATCTCGCCGCCTACTCAGACGACGAGGTGGCCGCCAACCTCGACGGCCTCGTCCGGACCCTCGCCGACCTGCACGCCGTCGATTACCAGGCCGTCGGCCTCGGCGAGTTCGGCCGTCCGGCCGGCTTCGCTGCACGACAGGTGAAGCTGTGGGCCCGGCAGTGGGGTCACGTGAAGACCCGCGACCTGCCCGACGTCGAGCGGCTCGTCGAGGCGTTGTCCGAGCGGGTTCCGGAGCAAGCCCGGGAATCGGTGGTGCACGGCGATTTCCGTGTCGACAACACCATCGTCGATGCGAACGACCCGGCGAAGATCGCCGCCGTCGTGGACTGGGAGATGTCCACCCTCGGCGACCCGATCACCGACGTCGCGCTGATGTGCGTCTATCGCACCGGTGTCTTCGATCAGGTGCTCGGATTCTCCGCGGCATGGACCAGTGACCGCTACGCCTCCGTGGACGAGATCGCGCAGAAGTACGCCACCGCAACCGGTTCCGACCTCGGCGACTGGGACTTCTACCTCGGTTTGGCCAACCTGAAGCTCGGTGTGATCGCTGAGGGCATCACCTACCGCGCGCTCTCGGGTGCGTCGTCGGGCGATGGTGCCGAGCGTGCGGGTGAGGCCACCGCGGCCTTCATCGCCGCCGGCCTGCGTCACATCAGCTGAATCGGCAACGGGCAGAGAAGAAACACGGGGGGCAAGTGCATGAGTGAAGTGTCGAACACCCGGGCCGCGCTGGTCACCGGCGCGTCCCGGGGCATCGGGGCGGCGATCGCCGAGAGGTTCGCAGCCGATGGCTGGGACCTGACGATCAGTGCCCGAGGCCGGGAAGCGTTGGAGAACAAGGCGGCCGAGCTTCGGGAGCGCGGCGCGGGTCGGGTGGAGGTCGTCCCGGCCGACATGACCGACGCCGACGCGATCGCCGCACTCGGTACCGCGCATGCCGACGCTTTCGGGCGCTGCGACGCGTTGATCATCAACGCGGGCATGGGTTCCAAGGGTGCGGTGGCGGAGATGCCGGTCAAGCGTTTCGACCGGCTCTACGAGGTCAACGTGCGGGCACCATACATCCTGCTGCAGTCGGTGCTGCCGACGTTGCGGGCGACCGCGGAATCCGTCGGCACGGCGAAAGTGGTTGCGGTGGCATCGATCACCGGTGTCTACCCCGAGCCCGAACTCTCCGCCTACGGTGCGACCAAGGCCGCGCTGATCTCGCTGTGCGAGACGTTCAACCTCGAGGAGTCGGAGAACGGTGTCAGCGCAACGACGATCGCGCCGGGTTACGTCAACACCGACATGACGGACTGGCTCGAGGACCGCATCCCCGCCGACGAGATGATCACCGCCGCCGACGTCGCCGTCGTCGCACACTCGATCACGCAACTGTCGCGGTTCGCGGTGCTCCCGAACGTGGTGCTCACGCGTCCGGGTACGAATCTGCATCGGGCGTAAGACCTCGATACGCGGCGCCCTCGCTCCGCTCGGTCGACGCTACTCGGCCGGCGGGGTGGGGGCGCCGCTGTGTGTGTTGGTGGTTACTCGGCCGGCCAATCCCGCCGGCCGAGTAGGTCCGAGGGGCTACCCGAGGGCCGTATCGAGGTCAGACCCGCTGCGCCGCCGACCTTCTCAGCGGAAGGTCGAGATCCCGCCCTCACGGTCGGAGAGGTGACCGTGTTCGTTGAACGACACGACGGTCACACCTTGCCGACCCACGATGAGCTTGGTGATGGAAGCGTTCACCATCGAGCGCGCCATCTTCGGCCACTGCTCGTCCGAGATGCCCCAGAGCTGGGCGATCCACTGCGTGATGGTGCCCGCCGAGGAGACCACCAGAAGCGTCTGACCTGAACCGGCCATCTCGGTCGCTCGCGCCGCGGCGTCGTGCACACGTGCCTGGAACTGCGGGTAGCTCTCGGCGGGCCCACCGTCGGGTCCCGGCTCGGGGTCGTGTTCACCTGCGGCGATCCACGCGGCGAGCCCCTTGTCCAGTTGCTGCTGGTAGTTGCGGCCGTCGCGGTACATCTCCGGCGACGCGTGTCCCACGAGTGCGGGGAGCGAGTACTCGTTCCAGCCGGGATCGACCCGCGCGTCCGGCCGCGTTTCGAACGGGCCGAGGACGCCGTTGAGGGTCTGACTCTGGCGGGGCAGGTTGCCACTCACGGCGGCGGTGAATCCGCCGACCTGACCGGAGAGGAATGCACCCGACACCGCGGCCTGGGTGTCACCGGTCGCAGTGAGTCCGCCGGGCCCGTTCCGGAGGTCGTCCGTGGCGTCGGATACGCCGTACGCCAACGCATTAGCCTGACCGTGCCGCACAAGATAGATGACGCCCATGACTGCACACTATTAGACGCCGATGAGTTCCCTTGCGCGGGCTGGTCTGTACTGGGTAGTACCCCGATCTCGACTGGAGGCCAGCCGTGGCATCGATGCTCTTCGTCAATCTGCCGGTCGCCGACGTCGCGCGGTCACGACGGTTCTTCGGCGCGCTGGGTTTCCGATTCGACGAGATGTTCTGCGACCCGGCCACGGTGTGCATGCCGATCAACGACGCCGCGATGGTGATCCTGATGCAACGACGACGTTTCGAAGGGTTCGCGGCCGGGCGCATCGCCGAGCCCGCACGGGGGCGCGAAGCGCTCGTCTCGTTCTCCGCCGACAGCCGGGAGCACGCCGACCACCTCGTGAGCGCTGCACTGTCAACCGGCGGCACCCCGCTACGCGAACCCGAGGACTTCGGCTTCATGTACTGCTGCAGTTTCTGTGATCCGGACGATCACGCGTGGGAGGTGGTCTGGATGGACCCCTCCCAACTACCGCAGGACTCCGAGGAGGGCTGACGTCTACCTCAGTGCCAGGGGTTGGGCGCCGCCCGGGTGGGTGCATCGTACGGAGTGGCGGGGAGCCCGAACCTGGCAAAGTCCTCTTCGAGGGTGTCGCTGAAGAAGGCCACCACGTACCCGACCTTCTTCGCCTGCGGATCGATGTCGAGGACCTGGAGCTGGAACGGCCGATGGACGCCGTCTGGTTCGCGCATGTACAACCCGAACGCCGGTTGTCCGTTGGCGACCGTGGGCAGCAGGATCTGGTCGCCGGCCTTCTCTGCCGGGCAGTTCTTGCGGATGAGGGTTCCGATGGCCTCCGGGCCCTGATACCAACCGGTGAACGGCGGCATCTCCCAGATCGCCTTGTCGGTGAACATCTCGGCGATCGCGTCGACGTCGTAGCGCTCGAAGGCGGACACATACCGGGCGAGCAGTTCCCGCTTGGCTTCGTCGTCGAGGACCGACGAGTCCGAGCTGCCCGACTCCGCCTGGGGGCGGGCGGTCTTGAGCTGTTCTCGTGCGCGCTGCAGAAGACTGTTGACGGTCGCGGTGGTGACGCCGATGGTGTCGGCGACCTCGGCGGCCCGCCACTGCAGGACGTCACGCAGGATCAGTACGGCACGTTGCCGTTCCGGCAGGTGCTGCAGGGCGGCGATGAACGCCAGTCGTACCGATTCCCGGGCGCCGACGACGTAGGCCGGGTCGGCGTCGTCGCCGGGGGTGATCTCGTCGACGGTGCCGGCGTACGGCTCGAGCCATGGCACCTCGTGGTTCTGGAGCAGGTCGTCGGTGGGGTCGAAGGCGTCGCCTCCGAGCCCGGACGGAAGCGGGCGACGCTGGGAACTCTGCAATGCAGTGAGGCAGGTGTTGGTCGCGATCTTGTGCAGCCAGGTCCGCACCGAGGAACGGTGGTCGAACTTGGCGTAGCCGCGCCATGCGCGCAGGAAGGTCTCCTGGGCGAGGTCCTCGGCGTCGTGGTGGGAGCCCATCATCCGGTAGCAATGGGCAATGATCTCGCGTCGGAACGGTTCGGCGATCTCGAGGAAATCGGCGTCGGAGACGGACTCGCCCGCGGTTGTGGTCATGCTCACAATTTACCGTCGATCACCGACACTCTCGACCCGGTGAGGTCAACGGGCCCTGGTCCGCTCGATGACGGGAAGCAGGTCGGGTAGCCGCAGCGTGTGGCTCTGTAACCACGCTGAGCGCAACCCGGGCGGGGCGTCGTCGGTGAGGCCGAGTTTGCCGGTGAACGCATGTGACCCCCGCTCCGGAAACCTCGGTCACCTGGAGGAACGGTCTTGCCGCGACGGGGCCGCGTTGCTAGTTTGATCCGCATGACGAGTGTCGACCGCAACCTGTCGGAGGTCACGTATGTGACCACCGCTCTGGGCTGCCGTCTGCCGCTCGCTCGCGTTCTCTGTTGTTGTCGTCGAATGCGCTGAGCCGACGCCTCGTTCCGGGGTGTCGCTCCAAGTCTCTTCTCCAGAGCACTTCAGCCACCCTGCCCCCGCCGTGTAGAGCGTGGGGATTTTCGACGAGGACATCATGACCGCAATTCTTCCTGAGATCTCCGGCCGTACCCTGCGGACCGCACCCACTCCGCTGACCCGCCGACCTGCATCGCGTCCGGTGCGCCGCGGGCCGCAGGTCAACCGCCAGCCAGTACCGTTGTCATCCGTACCTTCGCCGGTGCCGTCGCCCCGGGTCCCGGGATCGGTCGCGGACCGACGCGGCTTGAACAGGGGGGATCAGCGGGTGCACGTCTCGACGCCGCGCCTCGAGCTGTCGAACAAACCGGCCGCTCTCGTCCTCCGGGCCGCGCGACTGGCCGGGCCGCTGTTCCGTGACGATGCCGCCGAGCGCACCGGTCTGAGCATCTCGACGGTCAACCGCCAGGTCAGCGCCCTGCTGAAGGCCGGTCTGATCCGCGAACGCGCCGACCTGGCCCCGTCGGGAGCCATCGGACGCCCGCGCCTGCCCTTCGAGGTCAACCTCGCCGAGTTCCTCACCCTCGGCATCCACATCGGCTACAAGGTCACCTCGATCACCACCCACGATCTGCTCCACCGCGTGGTCGGTGCCATCCAGATCCCGACCCCGGAGGCCGACACCCCCGAGGAAACGCTCGCCGCGATCGGCGTGAGCGCCCGCCGCTTCGCCGAGCGCTGGACCGGGAAGCGCGTGCTCTGGGTGGGCGTCGCACTGGGCGGACGTGTTGCCGAGGGCGGCATCGTCGACCATCCCCGCCTCGGCTGGGAAGGTGCTCCCGTCGGGCGGGTCATCGCCGAGGCCGTCGGCCTGCCGGTGTCCGTCGCCTCACACGTCGAAGCGATGGCCGCCGCCGAGCTGGTCCTGAATCCCGTCGACGAGCAGTCGAGCTTCCTGTACTTCTACGCCCGCGAGATGCTGGGCATCGCCTTCAGCGTCGGCGGCACCGTGCACACCCCGACTGCGGGACCTCCGGTCATCGGGCACTTCCCGACCGGCACCACCACACTGCTCGACCCGCGCCGGACGGGTCGACTCGAGCCCGCGGTGAGCGACACCGGCATCGTCGAAGCCGCTCAGGCGCTGGGGCTTTCGGTGACCGACGTCGAAGGTCTGCACGGCCTGGCTCGTACGGGTGACGCCACTGCGCGCGCCCTCTTCGAAGAGCGCGCCGAGGTGCTGGGCCGCACGGTCGGCCTCATCGCCGACATCTTCAACCCGGACCACATCATCCTCGGTGGTCAGGCGTTCACCGACTACCCGACCACCCTGCCCACGGTGGCCCGCGCGGTTCGTGAGACCTCGATCGTCGCCAAGCGCGATGTGCGAGTGTCACATTCGGGAGCCAGCGTGCAGCAGCAGGCGGCCGGCGCGGTCTCCCTGGACGCGATCTACAGCGACCCGCTGCAGGCGATCACTCTGACTGCCTGAACGGGCCGCTGTAGTCCCCTCGATACGCTCGCGGGCTCGCTACTCGGGGACCGGATTTACTCGCAGGTTCGCTACTCGGGGAGCGGATACGCTCGCAGGCTCGGTACTCGCGGAGCGGGCGTACCTGCCCGGCGGTTCAGTCGATGGTCCGCTTGTTGTAGGCCCGCAGGGCGAACGGTGCGAAGACCAGGGTCAGCGCGACCGCCCAGATGATGGTCGAGATCACCGGATGCTGAAGCGGCAGCGCCGAACCCGGACCGAACTCCGGACCGTTGCCCCACAGGACACGCAATGCCTGGACGAGCGATGACATCGGGTTCCATTCGGCGATCGTCCGCAGCCAGGTGGGCATCGGGTCGGTCGGGACAAAAGCGTTCGACAGGAATGTGATCGGGAACAGCGTCGAGAACATGAAGCCGTTCACCGCTTCCACGGTGCGCAGCCATGATCCGATGAGAATGCCGAACCAGATCATCGCGAAACCGAACAGGAGTAGCAGGCCGTACGCGAGAACGGCTTCGACGAAGGACCCGCGGATACGCCATCCGATCGCGAGACCGGTCAGCGACATCACCACGATGCCGATAGAGCTGTGCATGACACTCGCGATGCTCCGGCCGATCAGCACCGATGACCGTCGGATGGGTAGCGACCGGAACCGGTCGATGATGCCCTTCTCCAGATCGGCGGTGATTCCCGACGCCACGATGAACGCGGTGAACACGATGGTCTGCCCCATGATGCCCGGCAGCAGGAACTCTTTGTAGGAAGCGCTGTCGGTCTGGATCGACGCGCCGAACACGTACGCGAACAAGACCACGAACATGATCGGCTGGATCGTGACGTCAGAGAGCATCTCGGGCATGCGTCTGGTGTGGATCATGTTGCGTTTGACCATGATCCAGGACTGTTGCCACAGGGTGGTCGGATGGACGCGCGATGTGTTCGCGACCACCGCGTCTTTCTCAGCAGTGGTGGTCATCAGGCGGTCTCCTCGTCGGTGGTGTTGGTGGTGTCCTCGGCGCGGTGGCCGGTCAGGGACAGGAAGACGTCGTCGAGGCTCGGGCGGGCGAGTCCGAAATCGTCTACGGCGATACCGCTTTCGTCGAACCAGGCGGCGACGCGGGGCAGGTCACCGAGGCCGCCGGAGGCGGTGGTGAGCCGGCGTGCGGGGACGTCGACGAACACCTCGGCACCGTTCTTGCGCAGCAGCGCCTCGGCCGCGGGGAGATCTTCGCCGCGGGACACGGTCAGCACCAGGCTGGCCGAACCGGCCTGTTCCTTGAGCTGCAATGGTGTTCCGTGGGCGATGATCTTCCCCTTGTCGATGACGACGATGTCGTCGGCGAGCTGGTCGGCCTCTTCGAGGTACTGGGTCGTCAGAAGGAGGGTGGTCCCGTCGGAGACGAGGTCACGCAGGACATCCCACAGTTCCGAGCGGCTCCGCGGGTCGAGGCCGGTGGTCGGCTCGTCGAGGAACAACACGGGTGGCGACGCGAGCAGGCTGACCGCGAGGTCGAGTCGGCGACGCATACCGCCGGAGTAGGACTTGACCGGTTTGTTCCCGGCCTCGGTGAGTGAGAACTGCTCCAGGAGTTCGTCGGATCGACGGGCGAGGGTCTTGCGGCCGATGCCGTAGAGGCCACCGATCATGCGCAGGTTCTCGCGACCGGTGAGGATCTCGTCGACGGTGGCCGCCTGGCCGGTGAGGCCCATGTTCTGTCGGACCATGCCGGGCTGCTCGATCACGTCGTAGCCGGCGATGCGGGCGGTCCCGCTCGTCGGCGGCGACAGGGTGGTCATCATGCGGACCGTGGTGGTCTTGCCGGCGCCGTTGGGGCCGAGCAGACCTAGCACGGACCCGCGCGGGACCGTGAAGCTGACACCGTCGACCGCGGTGAAATCGCCGAAGCGTTTGACCAGGTCGATGGCTTCGATCGCGACATCCGACGTCGCGACAGCGCCGGGTGCGGTGGCGGGAACTGTGACTGAGTTCATAACTCTCCACGGTATCTATGGGGTGTGACAGGAGCGAACGATTTTCCGGCGTCTCCGGGTGTGAATGGGGGACAACTCAGGGAACTCCGCTGTTCCTAGACAAGACTGACCGCCCGCCCCCACGGAACTCATCGGTCCGACGGCCCGAATACCGACGATCGATGTGAGATAGACGCTAGGACCTCAAGCCCGGTTGAAGTCAAGAAACTGTGGATGTCCGTATCTGCGGAGTCTGACCGCGATATTCGACGCAGATGCGGATAGAGTGTGGCCGTGACTGCGATACGGATCAAGGATGCCGCGACTCTTCTAGGCGTCAGCGACGACACCGTCCGCCGATGGATCGCGTCCGGGGTGCTCGAACCGTCCGACGACGGGCCTGTCGCGACCGTCGACGGAGCGCAGCTCGCGGCGCTGGCGCGTGAACGTGCGGTGGCACCCGATGACGGGGCGGCGGTGGCGCGCTCGGCGCGCAATCGGTTCACCGGCCTCGTCACCGATGTCCGTACGGATGTGGTGATGGCGCAGGTGACGCTGCAATGCGGCCCGTTCGAGGTGACGTCGCTCATGAGCGCGGATGCCGTTCGCGAACTGGATTTGCGACCCGGTGTCGTGGCCACCGCCGTCGTCAAGGCGACGACCGTCATCGTCGAGACCAACCGGGACAACAGATGAGAAGGCTTGCCGTCGCGTTCGCGACCATCGGTCTGCTCCTCGTGGCGGGATGCTCGGGCACCGGGGGTTCGGATTCCGGGGCCGCCGACTCGGCGGCCGGTTCGACGACCCTCGACGTCTCGGCGGCGGCGTCACTGAAGAAGACGTTCACAGCCATCGCGAACGAGTTCGAGGAGCAGCACGACGGCGTCACCGTGCGCCTGTCCTTCGACGGCTCGTCGACACTCGCCAACCAGATCCAGCAGGGTGCGCCGGCCGATGTGTTCGCGAGCGCCGACGAGAAGAACATGGACAAACTGGGCGACCTCGCCGTCGACCCGAAGGTCTTCGCCACCAACACACTGGTGATCGTCACGGCGCCGGGTAATCCACGCGGGATCAGGTCGTTCGCCGATCTGAACAAGCCGGACGTGACGACGGTCGTCTGCCAGTCGGCCCAGCCGTGCGGCGCCGCCACCGAGACCGTCGAGCGCAACACGGGGATCACCGTCGACGCCGCGTCGGAGGAACAGTCGGTGAGCGCGGTGCTGACCAAGGTGACGACCGGGCAGGCGGACGCGGGAGTCGTCTACGTGACCGACGCGCGCGCCGCCGGCGACATGGTGGCCACCGTGACGGATCCCGCCTTCGCGGCGGTGATCAACTCGTACCCGATCGCAGATCTCACCGGCGCCGGCGACCCGGAGCTCGCCGCGCAGTTCGTCGATCTCGTCCTCGGTCCGATTGGTCAGGGCATCTTGCGCGACGCCGGCTTCGGCGCACCGTGACCACGCGGTCGGCACTCCGGTATCGGCGAGACGCCGCAGGCCTACCGGGCTGGACCTACGGCCTGGCACTGCTCGGTGTCGGATTGATCGTCCTGCCGCCCCTGTCGTTGCTCCTCCGCTCACCGTGGGGCACCTTCGTCGAACAGGTCTCGTCGCCGTCGTCGCTGGATGCGCTTCGGCTCTCGCTGATCACCGCCTCGTGCAGCACCGCGATCTGCCTGGTCGTGAGCGTGCCGATGGCGCTGATCTTCGCGCGGCACGACGGCCCGCTCATCCGGGTGCTCCGAGCACTCGTGTTGCTACCCCTGGTACTGCCGCCGGTCGTCGGTGGTCTGGCACTGCTCTACACCTTCGGGAGGCTGGGGATCGTCGGTGAGCACCTGCACGCAGCCGGCGTCGACATCGCCTTCACGACCACCGCGGTCGTCCTCGCGCAGAGCTTTGTGGCGTTGCCGTTCCTCGTGATCAGCGTCGAAGGTGCGGTGCGCGTGGTCGGTACGCGATACGAGGAGGTCGCCGCGACCCTGGGCGCCGGGCCGACCCGGACGCTGTGGCGGGTCACCCTTCCGCTCGTCCTGCCGTCGCTGATCGCGGGCCTGGTACTCGCGTTCGCGCGGGCGCTCGGCGAGTTCGGCGCGACGATCACGTTCGCCGGGAACGCGCCCGGGGTCACCCAGACCGCGCCGCTCGCGATCTACGTGTCGGCGATCGACGACCCGCAGGCGGCGATCCCGTTGTCGCTCATCCTGGTCGTCGTGTCGCTGGTCGTCGTCGTGGGAGTGCACAGCCGCCGAACACGTCCCGGGACGGGTGGGTTGTGACCAGCGCCGACCTGGAGGTGTCCATCGACCTCGCGGTGCCCTCGTTGCGGGTCGAGCACCGCTTCGCCGCCGGCGCGACCACCGCGGTCGTGGGGCCCAACGGGGCCGGCAAATCGACCATGCTGCGGGTTCTTGCCGGACTCTTCCGAGGTGACGAACGAGGCCGAATAGCTCTCGGCGACACAGTGTTCAGCGATTCCTTCACCTTCGTCCCGCCGAATCGTCGGGGTATTGCGCTGCTGTCACAGGACGCGCGGCTGTTCCCGCATCTGACGGTCGCCGACAACGTGGCGTTCGCGCCCTCGGCGCAGCGGCTCGGGAAGTCGGAGATCCGGGGCCGGGTGGAACGCTGGCTGGCTGCCACCGAGGTGGCGGACCTGGCCGACCGCAAACCGCACCAGCTCTCCGGTGGGCAGGCGCAGCGGGTCGCGATCGCCCGGGCGCTGGCCGCGCAGCCGCGAATACTGCTGTTGGACGAACCTTTTCGCGCTCTGGATGTCGACGTCGCGAGTCGGTTGCGTGCCCTGTTGCGCGCCCTCCTCGCCGACCGTGATCGTACGACGATCATGGTCACCCACGACCCCGTGGACGCACTCGGGCTGGCTGACGAGATCATGGTCCTCGAGAACGGTCGTGTCGTCGAATCCGGCGCGGCGCGCGATGTACTGGCACGGCCCACAAGTCGTTTCGCGGCGTCGTTGTCCGGGCTCAACCTGTTCGTGGGACGCACGGATGCTCGCGACACCGTCGTCGACGCTTCGGGTAACCGTGTCGTCGGGAGCGCCGGAGACGACGGCCCACAACCGGGCGCGGGCGCCGCGGCAACGTTCTCTCCGCGCGCCGTCGCCGTCTATCTCGAAGCACCGCACGGTAGTCCGCGCACGACACTCGCTGCCACCGTTCGAGATGTGGCGCCCCGGGGCGACCACGCCGTCGTCACCGCCGAGGTCGGTGATCAGGTCATCGCGGCCGAGGTCACCTGGGCGGCGGTCGCCGACCTCGGGCTCGTCGCCGGTCTCAGCGTCAACCTGGTGGTGAAGGCAAGCGAGGTGCGGATCAGCGTCTTGGGGCCGCGCTCACCCTGACTGCCGGACTTCAACTCGACCGGTGGACTTCGATCGAGGTCTGCACACGGTCACAGTGGCCGAATCCCTCGGTCACGCGCGGATGATCCGGTCGACTGCGTACATACATCGGTGAACCGAACGGTGTGGACTTGTCCAGACCTATCGGTCTATAATTCGACCGTGCGGTCAAAAACCCAACCGGGTGCCCGAACCTTCGCCGACGAGGCGCGTCGTCGACAGATCGTTGCGTGCGCGATCGACTTGATCGCCGAAGTCGGTTACCCGAGCGCGTCGCTGGCCAAGATCGCAGAGCGCGCGGAGATAGCGAAGAGTGTTGTGCTGTATCACTTTCGCGACAAGGATGAGTTGGTCGGCGCTCTGGTCGAGACCGTGTTCGAGACCTCGGCCGGCATCATGATCCCGCGGATCCTCGCGGCATCGGGAGCGCGTGACCGTCTTCGGTCCTACGTGGAGTCAAACGGCGCATTCCTCGACGCCCATCGCCGTTCTGCCGTCGCCCTCTATGAGATCTCCACGAGTTATCGCGACAAATCGGGCCGTAGATTCGACGAGGCGATCCGGTCATCCATCGACGACACCGGGGTACCAGCTGAGTTCGCCCTTCTCGATCCGCTGTCCATCCTGTCGGCAGGAATGGAGGACGGCGATTTCGTCACCGACATCGACCCTGTCGTTCTGAAGAACATCATCCGAGCGGCACTCGACGGCGCAGTAGCCGAACTCGCGCGCGACGAGACCTATGACGTGATCGCCCACACCACAGTCCTGTGTGACCTCGTTCTTTCCGCGATCGGGGCACCTTCATGAGTCCACAAATCACCATCCTGGCGTTCGGCACCCGAGGCGACGTCGCGCCACTGACGGGCCTCGCGACCGGGCTGCGGGATCGGCTCGGCGCCCACGTCACCATTGCCGCGCAACGCCCATACGAGCAGATCATCACCCGCGCCGGCCACACGTTCCGTCTCCTACCGCGAGATACTCAGGCGGACACCCGGTCATCAGAATACGGTCAGGCGATGGTCGACGGCCGCCGACTCAAACCGTCAAAGGATGCGATGGTTGGGATGCGTGAGGATCTGGCGGGCGTGGGCGAGGCCGTGGCAGCGGCTGCGGAGAATGCCGACCTGCTTCTGTGCGGCGGCCCGGTCGGTACGTTGCTCGGCTGGCATGTGGCCGAGGCAGTCGGATGCCGGAGTGCAGCCGTCGTCCTCCAGCCATCTTACCGTACAAGCGATTTCGGTCCCCCTGCCCTCGGTGTCCGCTCGTTTGGATGTGTCGGGAACCGGGCCGCGTGGCGCACGACCGCGATTGGTGAGAGGCTCTTCGCACCTCTCATCGACGATCTCCGACAGTCATTGGGCCTCGGCCGCGAGTCGCGAACCGGACCAAGGCGAAAGCGTCAGCGAAGGTGGACTCAATTGTGTGGGTTCAGCGAGCACGTCGTGCCCCGACCCCGGGACTGGCCCGACAACGTTCATGTCACGGGATACTGGTGGCCGAGTGAAAACCCGTCCGAAAACGCTTACCCCGGTCTCGTCGACTTCCTTGCGGACGGGCCGCCACCGGTGTACATCGGGCTCGGCAGCACGGCGATCAGCGACGGCGGGCGGATCAGCGAAGTCATCTGCGACGCGCTTCGTCGAAATGAGCTCCGTGGCGTGGTGCACAAAGGGTGGGCGCATCTGGACGGCGGTTCGGACAGCGCGATGCACACGATCGACGACGTTCCCCATTCCTGGCTGCTCCCACGGACTGTGGCGGCGGTCCACCACTGCGGCGCCGGAACAGCGGCGGCCACACTCCGTGCCGGTGTCCCGACGGTGGCCCTTCCCGGGATCATGGATCAACCGTTCTGGGCGAACCGCCTTCGGCGGATTGGCGTCGCGCCCGACCCCATCCCACGGACCCGGGCGACGGTCGAGAACCTGAGCGCGGCGCTGCGGGCCGTCGCCGACGGGGAGAACGGTCGATCTGAGTACGGGCATCGCGCCGCCGCGCTCTCCTCGGCGATTGCCGACGAGAGTGGAGTCGGGCGTGCGTGTCAGGTCGTCGAAGACCTTTTGAACACGTCGACCTCGGCTTGATCAACCGCGAGCACACTCAAGAGGAGGAGAAGGAGTCATGGCTAGCGAAGCACTCATCGGCGATGCCCTACTTGCCGGGGCGATAACCCTCGCCGGTGGCGCCATCGCCGCGGGTATCGGCAACGGACTGGCCGGAGCGCGCTTCATCGAAGGCGCCGCTCGCCAGCCTCAGGCGCAAACCCGTCTGTTCACACCGTTTTTCATCACCGTCAGCCTCGTCGAGGCGGCCTTCTTCATCAACATCGCCTTCATGGCTCTGTTCGTGTTCGCCACACCCGGCGCAGAGTGAACCCACCGGGTAGGTGCACGCACAGGAGTCTGCCCGTCCGGCTTGTACGGGCGAGGTTGGACGCGCTCTCGAGCGCATCCGACGCTGGTGATGGCTTACCAGCTGGTCTGGCAGACTCGAACACCTTGCTCAGATCACGGCGGTAGCGCTGCGGTCTGCACAGGGCACCCTGACGGATGCCTCAATCACGTGGCACCGGAGTGAGGGCTTCTCGTCTCCTCCCTGAATGGTTCGGGGACCACCGCCGCCCTGCGGCCGTTCCGCATGACGGCACACGCGTTAGCCGCTTCGCCCCTCACGTCCGTATATTCGTGACATTCGCCACTCATCCACACCGTGAAAGACGAAATCTGAGGAGTACCGTGCCCAACCCGTCCACTTCGAGCCCAACGCGACATCCGCATCGGCAAGGCGAGGTACTCGGGATGGGCGTCTCCGGATGAGGACGAGTCATCTGGCCGAGCCGAAGACCTTGCCGAGCAGGCAAACCTGATGCACCGTTACGGCGCCGACTGCATGTACGTCACCGACACGGGAGGGCGGTTGACGATCGATGATGCGCGTGGGCGCACCAGGGCCTACCAGGACGTACTCGACCCATCTACCCAGCTCGGCTTCAATGCGGACAGAAAACCATCGCTCTCGTGGGCTGATAGCGTCGTCACGGTAGGGGAAGGCGGCGCCTACCGAGTTGACGCTTCGCCGGCCGGCCACGGGACTGGCGCCGGAAACACTTCACTCGAGGCGTTCTTCGCTGCGGCCGGCCTCCCTGGCTGGGAGCACAAGACGGACCGCGATCCAGGACGCCGCAGATGATCTGCGACCGCTCCAGGATGATCCGATCCACCCGCGCGCCGGCCGTCCCGGCGCCGAACAACGAACCCATCTCGCCAGTCCGTGCAACGTACGCAACCAACGGCTTAAGGACGACCGTTCTATGAATCCCCCTGCTACACCTTCGGCACCGCTGTGTCGCTCTGTAATTCTCATGACGCTCTCGGTCTTGGTAGTGGCGGCATCGCTCATCTTCAACCCGGCCTCTGCGAGCGCCCAGGGACCACTGTTACCACCGGCGCAGCCGTCGAGCGGGCTGGGAGCGCAGGGTCCTTGCGGATCGACTGTAGCCGTCCATGCAAACCCTGTTGACGCGACACAGAAGATCGCCATCCATAGCCCTACAGGAACTGCGGCCACGCCCCTTCTGGGCGGTCGCTGCAACGATCCGAAGCGACCCGTCGTGGTCATCGTCCACGGCCTGCTCGCGGGCATAGACGCACAGCTTCTCGGCTCCAGCGTCCTGTACCGCGATATCATCAATCACTTCGTGGCCGCGGGAAATGTGGTGGTTTTCGCAACCTGGCCAACCAATCCGTACAATTTCTCCGAAGCAGTCGCGCAACAGGATCGAGCGCTTGGCTACGCCCAGAGATTCACGCCACGTGCCGATTTCAGCAAGCTGGGATTCATCGGGCACTCCATGGGCGGCGGAGCGCTTCCGTTTCTGGCGCAACAGGCGGTCCATCGAGGATGGGGATCATCGTCGCTCTGGTTGTTCCAGATTGCGCCCGCGTTCGCCAGCGACGTCGGCACCGGAAGCATCTCGGTGCCGCAGTACACGAGGGTCGTCGTTGAGAATTTTGACCACGACAACGTTCTGGACGCACGAATTGGTATCGAACAATTCAACGCCTACGATCTGCCGGTCGAACAGAAGCGCCACATCACCGTTCGAAGTGACTTCCGCGGACCGCTCACGAGATTGGACGCCACGCATCTGTCGGCTAACAGCGTCCTGGCGCCCAACGATGCGATCCGTTTCTATGGGATCTATCGAGTGGGCGACGCCCTTCAATCTTGCGCCCTTACAGGATCGCATTGCACTTCGGATCTCAGCTACATGGGAGAGTGGAGCGACGGACGCGCAGTCCGCAAATCTATTTCAACAACTACGCCGGTTGACTCCGGCCCACCGGCAAACGCATTCGATATTGTGGGACTCAATGGCGAATGCGAGTCACCGCACAATGTCCGCGCCGGCAGATGCCCGGAATCCCATGTTTCTCAGAACTGACCACCGTGCGAGCGGTCCGTTCCTCCACTGGTGGATATGAGTGATGGTCGACCATCGGGGTTACGGCTCTGTTCTGGCTGCCGCCGATTGCGTGTCGGTCCGAGAGCGCTTCGTCAGCGCGCGGCGGGTGGGTCGGGTACTGCAGGCAGCTGAGCCAGGTACGCATCACGTACTCCGCGAGACCTTCCATCGCTGCATCGTCGAGCCCTCAGCTTCCCAGTCGACAGCCAGTCGACGTAGCATCGAAGCGCCCAGCGTGATCGCCGGATGTCGTTGCTTCCCGGGTGAAGAACTCGGTCTGGCCAGCCCGGACCAGGAGTCCGATCGCGGGCTCGTCGGGTCAGACTTTCACGCAGGAGACTGATGGTCTCAGTGACCGCCTCCTGCGCGGTGTTGACGTGGGCGAGATCCGTTGACATGCGGTCCGGGAGTCCTGGGCCCGGCCGTGGCGAGCTCTCGAACTATTGCCAGGGACAGCGATCCGAGTGCGATTACGAAGAAACACAGGACATACCAGAGGTTTCCGGTAGGGTACCGTGATCGGTGACTCCGCGGGTTGCGCCGAAATAGGCCGGCGCGGAGGCGATCCAAAGCACGGCCGGAACGAGCAGATAAGCAACCGGGAAGATGCGAAGGAACGGCAGCGCCGTTCTGGCCGCCGACGTCGATGGGTCCGATGAAGCTCGACGGACTCGACGCCAGTGCGACACCGTGAAATAGATGCCGCGGACCCACAACCCGGCGATTTCGAGCGTCAGTACGATCGCCTGACCTGTAGTGTTGGCGTGCTCGCGTCCGAAGCAGCGGTCGGGATGCTGAACAGCGGCCGGCAGGCTACCGCGAAGGCTCCCGCCTCGACGACGGTGCGCACACGTGGGCGACCTGACTCAGTGCCGGATAGAACGCGACTATGTACGGGGGCGGGCGGTCGTACATGAACTGAACCGTGAAGACATTGTGATAGAACATGAGTCCCAGCGCATCTTGCATTCCGACAGCGGCAGCGTTCCAGGCCGAAGATGGCCACCCGGCGCGGGCTGCGATCCGCTGGCGCGCCATCGTGGCTGGATCTCCGTGCCCGTGCCCGTGGCATTGGCATATCCCTCATCACGGGCGAGGGTGAGTGTCCCCGTGCGGGTGTCCCCGCAATCGGGTGGAAACTCGCCGGCACCGGATCACCGTGGTCGGATTCGGCGGAGACGGATCGCCCGCCGACGGCCCTCGCTGGCTCCGCGCAACGTCAAGTCCGCAGGCGAGGGCCATGACCTGACCTACGAAGCGGTTCGACACCCTCTGGCGACCGGCTCGCGCTGTCAGGTCCCCGGTACGTGGTCGAGGTCCATGTCGACTTCGGTCACCCAGTCGGGTTCCGAGACAAGCAGACTCAACTCATGACCGGGGACATCGACATCGACGACGTAGCGCAACCCGGCGGCCTCCGCGGCCGCGATCGTGCGTATCGCGCGCGACCGTGCCTGCTCGGGACCATCGCGTTCCACTGCGAACACGACCTTCCGGCACTCGGGATCCGCTTGTCGCGCAGCGGAGATCACCACACTTAGCGAACTGATGAGGTCCTCGGGGCTCGCGTCGGTCATCCGCACTTCGATGTCGTGTGCTGCGACGGGATATGCGGAGCTCAGCCGACCGGCCGTGCAGCGCAGCAGCTCCACCGTAGCGATTACCCTCCCGTCGCGATGCAGTGTCACCGTGCCGCCGGCATCTGTCCACGAGAGCACCTGGCCCGACCACGGCATGGGGAAGTGAGGACGGCCCAGCGGGACGTTCACTGCGAGCCATCCCTGACGATCGATCGAATCGCCACTTTCTCCAGCTTGCCGGAGGCATTCCGGGGGACCCGGTCGATGATCTTCAACCGCTGGGGCAGTTTGTAGCGGGCCAGTTCGGCGGCCGCGAATTCACGCACGTCGTCGAGTGTGACCGCGACGTTGCTGTCGAGCGAGACGACTGCGACGACGGCCTCGCCCCACTTCGGGTCCGGCACACCGACCACGGCGACATCCGTGACTCCGGGCATGTTCGCCAGGACGCGTTCGACCTCTGCGGGGTAGACATTCTCGCCACCACTGATCACCATGTCCTTGAGCCGGTCGACGATGAACAGGTAGCCCTCGTCGTCGAGGTATCCGATGTCTCCGGAGTGGAACCATCCCTCGTCGTCGAACGCGGAGGCGGTTGCTTCGGGGTTCTCCCAGTAGCCCGGGGTGACGTTCGGACCGCGAACGAGGATCTCACCGCTGACGCCTGCGGGGACAGGGGTGCGCGAGGCAACGTCGACGACTCGAATCTCGGTGTACGGCATCGGAATACCTGCGGAGCCGAGCTTGTCGAGTGTTCGCTCGACCGGAAGATGGGTGGCGAACGGGGCGGTCTCGGTCAGCCCCCACGCCTGCTGCAGCCAGATGCCGTGATCGGCGAACTCGCGGATCAACGACGGGGGCACCGGCGCGGCCGCGACGACGATCGACCGCACATGCGACAGGTCCACCTCGAACACCCCGGGCACGCGGCGGAGGCTTGCGAGCATGGCCGGCACGACGAACACCGAGTTGACTTTGTAAGCAACGAGATCGGCTAGGAACTCGGCGGGGTCGAAAGACCGTCGCAACACGACCGTTCCGCCACGGACGAGCGTGCGGAGGACGAAACTGTTGAGTGCTCCTACGTGGAACAGCGGCGCCGAGGCGTAGGTGACGTCTCCGCGGCGAGCATCGAGACGGGTGTCGACGTTGACCGAGTTCCACCAGATGTTGCCGTGCGTGAGGATGACACCCTTGGGAGTGCCGGTGGTGCCCGAGGTGAACATCAAGATGGCGGGATCGTCGAACTGCCCCGGCACCAAGCGGTCGGCGGGTGCTGCATCGGCGATGACGGTCGACCACGGCTCCCACCCCTCGGTGTCGCCGGTCACCGGCACCGCGGGGTCGTCGTCGACGAGGAGGAACCGCTTGACCGCAACCACATCTCGAACGGCATCGACCAGAGACTGGTGTCCGGGTTCGGCGATCAGGGCAGCGGCTCCGCTGCGATCGAGCACGGTCTGCAACTCGGGTCCGGCGAGCCGGAAGTTCACCGGCACGAACACCGCACCGATCCGCAGCGTCGCGAGCAGGGTGATCAGGTATGCCGGGCTGTTCAGGCCCACATAGGCGACTCGCTCGCCGGCGCCGACCCCGCCGTCTGCTAATACTGCGGCGAGCCGGGCCGATCGATCTTCGAGATCGGCGTAGGTCAACCCCACATCTGCGTACCGCAGCGCCACCGCGGAGCCGTTCCAATCAGCGTTGCGGCGCAGGGCGGTTGCCGGGTTGACGTCGACGGTGATGCCCGAATTGGCGGGATGTCCAAGTGTCATGTCAAGCCTTCCAGGGCTCAGAGGTGGTTGCCGCCGGCGTCGGAGCTGAACCCGCGAACGCCCATTCCGCCGTCGATGGAGATCGCTTCGCCAGTGATCGGTCCGCTCTGCTCGCGAGAGGCGAGGAGGACGTACGGTCCCGTGAAGTCCTTCGGGTCGGTACTCGAGTCGTGCAAGGGAAGCGGTGGGGGAGGGGTGTCCGGGCCGCGCTTCGCGAACGACGCCGAGATGGACCGCTCACCCATCGACAGCGATTCCGGGCCGCGCAGGTCGGTGTTCATTCCGCCACAGGCGACCCCGTTGACCCGCACCTTCGGGGCGAGTTCGTATGCGAGTTCGCGCATCAGCCCGAGGCAGGCATGCTTGCTCGCGGTGTACACCGGGCCACCGCCGTTGACGTAGAACGAGGCGTTCGACAACGTCATCACGATGCTGCCGCGCGTCTTGACCAGTTCGCGCCACGCGGCCTCGGCAGCGAG
Source organism: Gordonia sp. C13 (assembly GCF_023218005.1). NCBI lineage: Bacteria > Bacillati > Actinomycetota > Actinomycetes > Mycobacteriales > Gordoniaceae > Gordonia > Gordonia sp. C13. The sequence continues at coordinate 26,185 of NZ_JALPSY010000034.1, read as the reverse complement.
AAAGTACCCCTTCACGTTGACGGCGAACACCTCGTCGAAGGTGGCGGCGACCTCCGCCCCGGATAGTCGGGTGAGCTGGCGCTGGTAGTCCCACACCCCGGCGTTGGCGACCAGCGTGTCGAGTTTGCCGAAATGCGCGACGCTCTCGGCGACCGCTGCGTGCAGTTGCTCGGGTTCGCGGACGTCAGCCGCCACCGCATGCACACGCGAAGGGTCCGGCGCCTCGGCAGCCACGGTCTTCAGCTGGTCGAGATCGCGGCCGAGAACCGTCACCGAAGCTCCCTCGGCGAGGTAGCGTTCAGCGACCGCGCGACCGATTCCTGTTCCCCCGCCGGTGATCAGCGCGGAGTAACCCTCAAGCCAGCCGCTCATTCGAGATCTCCGAGGAAGTCGGTCACCAGACGTTCGAATTCTGCGGCGCGTTCGAGCTGCACCCAGTGCCCGCAATTTCCGAAGACGTGCATCTGCACATCGGGGATCTGCTTCACCATGATCTGCGCACCTTCGAGGGTGATGGTCCGATCGTCGCGGCCCCACAGCAGCAGGGTCGGGGCCTTGATCTTGTGCAGGTCCCTCCACAATGGGTCCATGCCGTGGCGCCTGGCGAAGGCGGCGTTGTACAGGTGGTAGAACTCGATGTGGCTCTCATCGAGCGAAGCCTCGTACCGCGCCCGCACCACGTCCTCGCCGAACTGCTTGTGGTCGAACACCATCGTCCGGATGAACGAGGCCATTTTCTTCTCGCTTGGCCCTGCGCCGTTGAAGTACTTGAACATTTCCTTCTGCCCCTCGGTGGGAGTGGGACCGAAGGGCAGCCAGCCGCCACCGGGCGCCATCAGCACGAGGCCGGTGACGCGGTCGCGTTGTGTCTGGGCCATGGCGATCGCAGCAGCGCCACCGAGGCTGTTGCCGAGTAGATGGAAGGATTCGATCTCGAGAGCGTCGAGGGCTTGGAAGAGCGCATCGACGGTGATCTGGGTGATCGACCGCTCGCCGAGTTCGGTCTCGCCGGGCCGGTAGCTGTGGCCGAATCCAGGCTGATCGGGAAGCAGAATTCGAAAGCGCTTCGACAGCGCGGCCAGGTTCTGATGATAGTTGCTCACGCCGGAGGCACCTGGGCCTCCGCCGTGGAGCATCACGAGCACAGGCCCCTCGCCGGGTACCTCGGCCACGGCGACCTCTCCGAGAGAGGTCTGCACCTTGTGATGGCGGAGTTCGAGTTCGGTCGTGGAAGTGGTCACTGAGAATCCCCTCGGTGAGAATCGAGTCGGTGGCGGCTGTCGGCGTCAGAAGAAGGTGGAGATGTTCTTCGACTGGAGGATGTTCTGGTCGAGAAGAATCGTGCGGCGAGCAATCTTCAGTCCGGAGTCGGTACGACGGAGCACATCGGTCCGACCGCCGGCGAAGATGTTCTCCTCACGCTCGAGTCGGTTGCGATAGACGAGGAACGCCGATCTCACGACGAGGTCGTCGGCGGTGAAGCCGGCAAATTCGGCGGTGTCGACGTGCCGGGCGACGACATTGGTGACGAGATGGCGCGTCCGGGACGGCGGGTCCTCTGCCCACGCCATTCCCGAATCGAAGCGACGGATGCGCCAGGCGAGACTGTCCTTGGTTTCGTCGTAGAAGGCGGCTTCGCCGCGCGCTGCGATGGACAGGGCCTGCTGACGACGCAATCTGTTGGTGCGGGTCGGCATCCAGTAGTCGAGGTCATCGGCCAGCAGGTCCAGCCAGTCGGTGAACCGCCCGTCGTCGAGGAGTTCGGCTTCCTCGTAGTAGAACTGTTCGACCTCGAAGTGTGTGTCGCGATCCGCGCGGCGTCCCGCCGCCTGCTCGGCGCGCGGTGACCCGGTGGCGGTGGTGGTCACGGGGTTCGTTCCCTTCTCTGGGTGCTACAGGGGCTGGCCCACAGGCTCAGCCGCGTAGCAGCTTTCGCAAATCGGTGGCGGTGTCGGCCAGTTGCTGCGGGTCGACGACCAAGCCGCGCTCGATCATCCGGCGGGCCGCCCGGACGGCATTCGAATCGTCCACGGCGACGGCGCCCACGACGACTCCGGAGCGAAGGCCGAAGGCGGAGAAGAACTCCGATCCCAGTTCGCCCCGCAGGACGATGGTCTCGGCGTCGGCGAGGTGCCCGACGCCCTCCACGTGGCGACGATGGCGGTCGGTCCAGAACCAGGGCGCCGTGGTGTGCGGCGCAGGGGCGTCGAGAATGGTCGCCGCGGCGCGGCGACCCTCCTGTTGAGCAGCATCCCAATGCTCGGTCCGCAGGGCGAGGACGCCCTCCCGGCGGATGCGGGTGGGATCGCCGACCGCGAGGATCGCTGGGTTGGATGTCACCTGCCGCTGGTCGACGACGATGCCGCGGTCGACCTCGAGTCCGGCTGCCTCGGCGAGGCGGGTGTCCGGCACCATGCCGACGCCGAGCAGCACGGCGTCGAAGGAACGGGGGGCCGTCTCGCCGGCGATGACGACTTCCACGCCCGAACCGGTGTCGGTGAAGGATTCGATCTGCGTTGTAAGCGTGGTGATTCCGCGGGCGGCGTGCTGGCTGTGCAGCCACGCTGCGATCTCATGTCCGACCGCCGCGGCGACCGGCACTGCGACCGGGTCGACGAGGGTGACGTCACATCCGAGGTCGACAGCCGTGGATGCCACCTCGGCCCCGATGAGGCCCGCGCCGACGACCAGGATGCGTGCTTCCGGAACAAGGGCGGCGCCGATCCTATCGGCATCCTCGCTGGTGCGCAGCACATGCACCCGCGGTCCGTCGGCGCCCGGGATCGGCGGGCGCGCGGCGTGACCGCCGGTGGCCAGCACGACCCGGTCTGCCGCGAGCATCGTGCCGTCGGCCAACTCGACGCCGCCTTCGGCCGGGCGGAGTGCGGTCACCATGATGCCGGTGCGTAGATGGATAGCGTTGTTGTCGTACCAATCTGACGATTGCAGGGCGATCTGCTTCAGGTCTTTCTCGCCTGCGAGGTAGTCCTTGGACAGCGGCGGCCGGTCATAGGGGAATTCGCCGGCGTCGACGAGGATCAGTTCATCGGAGTAACCACCATCGCGGAGGGCGCCAGCCGTGCTGACCCCGGCGATACCACCGCCGACGATGACGATCCGCTCGAGGCCCGTTGACATCAGGGGACCTCGTTCGGGTACAGGAAGACTTCGCCGTCCCGCACCTCGACCCGGTGCGGGCAGGCGTCCTTGGTGGCCGGAAGGCCGTCCACCGCGCCGGTTTTCAGGCAGAACTTGCTCGAGTGCAGGGGACACTCGACGTACCCGTCCTCGACCCACCCGTCCGCGAGGGATGCCTCAGCGTGGGTGCAGGTGTCGTCGAGTGCCCACACGGTGCCGTCGTCGTCGCGGAGCAGCGCAATGTTGTCGCCGGTTCCGGTGATGGACTTGTCGATGGCGACGCCCTCCCCCTCGGGAATGTCGTCGAGCGTCGCGACGCGGATTCCTGCGGTCATCGTTCCTCCTCATGCCATGCAGGGGTGTTCATCAGGTCGCGCCAGCGGGCGTAGAACGCGCGGCCGGCGGCGTCGCTGTAGAGCTCGCTTGTCGTGCCCGGGTGCCGGCCGTCCTCGCGCTCCGATCCCAGCCCCATCTGGTAGTTCAGAGCGACACCGTTGGTGATGAACCCGCGGGAGATGGCCTGAACCTCGCTCCAGTTCTCACCGTCGTCCTGCTCGAAGATCCCGCTGGGACCGAAGGTGCGTAAGTTGTAGAGGCGCTGAGCTTCTCGCACTTCTTCCGGCATCGACTCGTCGACGATCGTCCACGCCCACACCTCCATCTGGTCCGGCCCTTTGGGGTGCCATATGCGGATGGAGCCGTTGACGGGTAGATAGGAGAAATTCGGGAACACCGTCGCGTGACCGGTGGTGAGCGGTCCCTCCACCCGAGCGTCACCGAGCCGTGTGCGCAGCGCGTCGTAATCCATCCAGTCGTGGACGGTACGGGCGTCGAACCGGTTCTTGGGATGTACCGGGAACCCTGCGCCGTGCCCATTCGGGTCGACGTACTGCCGGCCCGTGCGGTGCACGATCTCGTCCTTGGGGGCCTTGCCCGTAGGGGACAACACCATGAGTGCCGAGGCGTGGCTCATGTTGACGTGGTACCAGTCGGTGGCGAACTGTTCGGCAGACAGCTTCCAGTTACCGTCGAGCACCCATTTGTGCACGCCGCCGACGACGACCGTGCCCTGGTCGTCGTGATCGAGCATGGCGTCCATGTACCACGCCATGTCACCGAGAGACTCCCGCAGCGCAAGCGGCTGCGGGTTCCAGGTGCCGAAGATCAGACCGTGGTAGGTCTCGAGGTGCGGAACCTCGACCAGACCCCAGTCCTTCGAATCGAACGAGGCGGGGTAGCCCTCTTTGTTCGGGACACTGATCAGCTTGCCCTCGAGGTCGTAGGCCCAGCCGTGGTAGGTGCACGTGAAGTTCTTGGTGGCGCCGAAGTCCGCCCGGCACACCCGCGCGCCACGGTGTCGGCACGAGTTGAGGTAAGCGCGGATCCTGCGCTTCTTGTCCATCGTGACGATGACCGGGTCCTCACCCATGTAGGTGGTGAAGAAGTCTCCGGGTTTGTGGAACTGGTCGGTGTGGGCGAGGAACAACCAGCTCGGCGCGAAGATGCGGCGCATCTCCTGCTCGTAGAGCTGGTGATCGGTGAAGATGGCGCGGTCGAGCAGGCCGCCGTCGGCGTCGACGAGGCCGGACACGTCGATGTTGCGGGTCATGATCGAGGGTCGCTGCAGCGCGCCGCGGGGGGCCGCGGTTGCGGCGCCACGAGGCAGCTCGCAGGCGCCACCGCACCCGCCAGCTCCGGCCGCGGGTCGGATGGTTGAAGTCATACGTCCACACAAACCGGTCGGCCCGGCGGTTTCCAGGCGCCGTTCCCTACAATGGAACAGCCTCGGATCTTCGCCGAATCTGCGATAGAGTGACGGATCGGTAATTGAAAGTGACAGTAGCCACCGTCGCTCTCGGCGGCAGATCTCGTACAGGAGTCGGCGACATGAGGATGACCGGGGACACACGGATCAGTGAGAACGACCTGGTCGCCCGTAACGTCCGGCGGTACCGGCAGGAGCGGGCCATGTCGCTGGGCGATCTCGCCCGTCGTTCGGGACTGTCCAAGCAGACGCTGTCCAAGATCGAGAAGGGCACCGGTAACCCGACCGTGGAGACGTTGGCACTACTGGGTGCGGCTCTCGACATACCCTCGCGTCGATTGCTGACCGAGTGGGGAACGCCTGTCTATGTACAACGCGCCGGGGAGGGGGTGTGGACCGACGGGGACGCCACGGAGCATTCCGAACGTCTGCTGGACGAGGTCTACGGCTCCGGGTATGTGCGGACCCTGGTCCTGCGCTTCGAGCGCGGCAATGATGCGTCCGCACTCGCGGCACACTCCGCGGGAACGCTGCATCACCTGTATCTGGTCAGCGGAAAACTACGGGTTGGCCCGGTGAGCGAGATGGTCGACCTGGCCGCTGGAGATTTCGTGCGGTTTCCCGGCGATGTGCCGCATCAGTACACCTGCCTGACCGAGCGGGTCGTCGCCCACATGGTGACGACCGTCCCGCAGGTCCGCCAGTTCGGACCGACCGTGGCCGCCGCGCAGGAAGGTGCTAGGCGCGGCGGCTGACGGTGCGGCCGTGCTCATCTCACGCCGTTGTGGCGAGTAGATCGAGTGCTATGTCGACGATCATGTCCTCCTGCCCGCCGACCAGTTTGCGGTTGCCGACCTCGAGCAGGATCGTCCGCACGTCGAGGCCGTACCGTTCGGCGGCGGCCTCGGCATGGCGCAGGAAGCTCGAGTACACGCCTGCGTAGCCCAGGCTGAGGGTCTCGCGGTCGACGCGCACGGGCCGGTCCTGCAGAGGTCGCACGATGTCGTCCGCGGCATCCTGCAGCGCAAACAGGTCACACCCGTGTTTCCAGTCGTACAGATCGGCGACGGCGATGAATGCTTCGAGCGGGCAGTTGCCCGCACCTGCACCGTGGCCGGCGAGTGACGCGTCCACGCGGGTGACGCCTTCCTCTACGGCGACGACACTGTTGGCCACCGACAACGAGAGATTCTCGTGGGCGTGGATGCCGACCTGGGTAGCGGGGTCGAGTACGTCACGGTATGCCCGGACGCGGTCGCGGACATCGTTCATCGTCAGCCGGCCTCCGGAGTCGGTGACGTAGACGCAGTGCGCGCCGTACGACTCCAGAAGTCTGGCCTGTTCGGCCAGACCTGAGGGCGAATTCATATGGCTCATCATCAGGAACCCGGACACATCCATGCCGAGTTCGCGAGCTCGGGCGATGTGCTGGGCGGCGACGTCGGCTTCTGTGCAGTGGGTCGCGACTCGTACGGACCGGACGCCGAGACGGTAGGCGTGATCGAGTTCGGCGATGGTACCGATGCCGGGTAGAAGCAGGGTGGTCAGCACCGCGTTGGTGACGTTGTCGGCCGCGGCCTCAATCCACTCCCAGTCGGTGTTCGATCCGGCACCGTAGTTGAGCGATCCGCCGGCCAGACCGTCGCCGTGGGCGACCTCGATGGCAGCGACACCGGCGGCGTCGAGTGCGGCCACGATACGCCCGACGTCGGACGGGGCGATTCGATGGCGGACGGCGTGCATGCCGTCGCGAAGTGTGACGTCCTGGATGTACAGGTCGTGCTGGAGAGCGGTCATCAGCGGGCCTCGGCGGGAAGAGCGGAACGGGTTCGGCGGGCAATTGTCTCGGCGGTTCGCAGGGCTGCCGAGGTCATGATGTCGAGATTGCCGGCGTAGGCGGGGAGGTAGTGGGCGGCGCCCTCTACCTCGAGGAAGATCGATACCTTCGTCGTCACCGGGTCGCTGTCGGCGGGGGTGAGGGTGTGCACGGGTTCGTCATCGGGGACCGGAGTGAACTGGACCTCTTGCTTGAGCCGGTACCCCGGCACGTAGTCGGCCACTCGGGCGGCCATGTCGGCAACCGAGGCGCGGATCGCGTCGTGGTCGGCGTCGCCGATCAGCGCGAACACGGTGTCTCGCATGAGTAGTGGTGGCTCAGCGGGATTGAGGATGATGACGGCCTTGCCGCGCGCGGCGCCACCGACGGATTCGATTGCGTGCGCGGTCGTCTCGGTGAACTCGTCGATGTTGGCACGGGTGCCGGGCCCCGCCGAGCGCGAAGCGATCGACGCCACGATCTCGGCGTAGGCGACCGTGGTGACCTGAGAGATCGCGGCCACCATCGGGATCGTGGCCTGTCCGCCGCAGGTGACCATGTTGACGTTGTCGGCATCGCCGTCGAGGTGCTCGTCGAGGTTGACCGGCGGCACCACGAAGGGACCGATCGCCGCCGGGGTCAGGTCGACCAACTTCTTGCCGTGCGGTTTCAGAGCGTCGGCGTTCGCGCGGTGTGCCTTCGCCGAGGTGGCGTCGAAGACGATGTCGATCTTGTCGAAACCATCCAGGGCGATGAGGCCACCGACGCCGTCCGAGGTCGTGGGCACGTTCAGGCGCGCGGCGCGGGCGAGCCCGTCGGAGTCTGGATCGATACCGACCATCGCGCCCATCTCGAGGATGTCGGAGTTGCGGAGCACCTTGATCATCAGGTCGGTTCCGATGTTGCCCGATCCGATGATGGCGACCTTGGTCTTGTGGGTGTCAGTCATGCGGAATCCTTCGAGAAGACGGCGGTCACGGTGCCGAGAGAGCTCAGTTCGGCCCGAATCGTCGTGCCAGGCGGGGCGGGTACCATCGGCCCGAGAGCGCCAGAGAGGATGATCTGCCCTGCCCGAAGCGGATTTCCGTAGTCGCGGGCGGTCTCGGCCAACCAGGCGAGAGCCGCCAGCGGGTCGCCCAGGCACGCGGCGCCGGTCCCTTCGGAGACCAGCTCGTCGTCGGCGAACAGCTGCATCACGACGTCGCGGGGTTCGAGATCGTCGAGGGTCAGCCACGTGTCACCGAGCACGTACAGCCCGGCGGATCCGTTGTCGGCGACGGTGTCGGTGATGGTGATGTCCCAGCCGGCGATCCGCGAGTCGACGATTTCGAGCGCCGCGGTGGCACGGCAGACGGCCGCGCGGACCCGCTCGAGGTCGAGATCCTCGTCGAGGTCCTCGCCGAGTTCGAAGGCGATCTCGGCTTCCGCACGAGGCTGCAACAGGCGTGCGCTGGGGACCTCGGGCAGACCGGAGACATCCATGTCGTCGAGGAGGACGCCGAAATCTGGCTGGTCGACGCCGAGCTGCTGTTGCACCGCGGGAGAGGTGAGGCCGATCTTGCGGCCGGTCACAGCGGCGCCTGCCCGGACGCGCCCGTCGATCAGGAGTCCTTGCACGGCATAAGCGGACCTGATGTCCTTGTCCCCCAACAGGTCCCGGACCGGGGGGCAGGCTCGACCGGTGTCGGCGGCGATCGCGAGTCGATCAGCGGCCGAGCGCACGGCGTCGACCGAATTGGTCGTCGGGCCGTGGCCGGTCATCGCTGTCCCTCCGGAAGTGCTGTGGTCACGGAGAAACCGGCGATCCATTCCGGCACCGCTTCGTAGAAACGCGAATGCATCCGGTACGGGCTGCAGGCGGCCAACGACGCGTACGCCGCGATCCACGTGCGTACTTCGTGTGCGGAACCGCCACCCTCGGCGGCCATCTCTTCCACGGTCCAGCCGTCGATCTCGGAGAGGGCGCCGCTTTCGAAAGTGTCCAGAATCCGGTTGTCCCAAGCCGGGTTGATCGGCATCATCGTGGCGACGCCTGCGGCGTAGTCACGTCCCGCCTGGATCACGCGCTCCTCGCCGCGGGCGCGCTGCTCGGGGGTGGGCGGGTGCCCCTCGATCAGGGCGTCGGCGACCCGCGGCGGCGCGCCGTCGAGCACCGGGACCGGCGGATCATGCGACAGACCGCCCGAGGCAACGAAGAGCACCCGCCTGTCCAGGGCGCCGGCGGCCTCACCGAGAGCGGTACCGAGGGCGCGGATGCGATGCAGAGGACCAAGCGGGGTCGCCACCCCGTTGACGAAGACCGGCACCACGGGCACCCGATCGATGCCGCCGAAGAGCACCTCGAGCGGCTGGACGAAGCCGTGGTCGACGGTCATCCGTGCCGAGATTGTCAGATCGACACCGCGGTCCAGCACCCCACGCGCGAGTTCGTTCGCAGCAGCGCCGTCGACCGACAGCGGGCCCGCAGTGGAGCCGAAGTCGCCGACCGCGTGTGCGTCGGTGGCGAGACAGAACGGTGGCATCTCCTTGTAGAAGAAGCCGTTGTAGTGATCGGGCGCATAAAGAACAACGAGTTCGGGACCGAACTCTCGAACGAACGCTCGGGCATCCTCGACGGCGGCGTCAATCCGGCCCAGGACGTCAGGTGCCGGATCATTCTTGCCGATCAAGGGGGAATGGGACAGTCCGACAAGGGCATTGGTCATAGGAGTGGTCCTCACTGGTTCGGGGGAGTCGGGTGGATGACGACCTTGCCGGTGACAGTGCCGTCGATCATGAGCTGAAAACCCTTGTGAATCTCACTCAGCGGCAGAGTCCGGTCGACGACCGGACGCACACCGGTGGCGTCCAGCATCCGCAGCAAGGCCACCAATTCGCTCCGTGTGGAACCGGTAGACCCGAGGATGCGCTGCTGGAGGTAGAACACGCGGTTCAGGTCGGCCGGCGGGTTGGCGCCGCTGGTCGCACCGGCAATCACGATCGTCCCGCCGGGCCTCAACGCCTTCATCGAGTGTGACCAGGTGGCTTCACCCACGGTCTCGATGACGACGTCGACCCGCTCGGGCAGCCGCGCACCAGACGGGACGGCGGCGCGCGCTCCCCAGGACAAGGCCTCGGCGCGCTTGGTCTCGCTGCGGCTCGTGGCATAGACGACGGCACCGGCTGCGTGTGCGAGTTTGATGGCGGCGGATGCGACACCACCGCCCGCTCCCTGGACCAGAACCCGGTCTCCGGCAGTGATCTTCGCCTGTGTGAACAACATCCGATATGCGGTGGTCCAGGCGACCGGGAGGCAGGCGGCCTCGTCGAAGGACAACCAGTCGGGCTTGGGAACGAGATTGCGGGTCGGAACCATGAGGTATTCGGCGAACGCACCGTTGTGCTGCTCGGACAGAAGAGCGCGGCGGGGGTCGAGGGTCTCGTCGCCCATGCCTGCGTCGGCATCGGCGATGACGGGGTACACGATGACCTCGTTCCCGTCCTCGTCATAACCGGCGGCATCGCAACCGAGGATGATGGGCAATCGTTCCGGGGGATGCCCGACCCCGCGCAGGGTCCACAGGTCATGCATGTTCAGCGAGGAGGCGACCACGCGGACCACCGACCAGCCGGGCCGGGGTTCGGGTTTGGGAACGTCGGAGAGCATCAGGCCCGAGAGCGGGTCAGATGCGTCCTGGGAGATGGCGGTTGCGGCAAGCATGTATCTCACAGTGCCGAGCGCTCGCCGCCGATCCCAGTGGTCGTTTCCTACAACGGAACGGGATCTGGATCGGGCCGGCGCAGGAGGGTGTCATCGACGTCATGACTTTCACCACTCGGCGTGTCACCGAGTTCGGGCCCGCGTGAGAGCTCCGAGTCGCCTTGGCCGAGGGAGACGGGGGTCTGTCGACGGTGATCGACGTCCGTCACGCCGACACGCCCTGGCGCGACATCCGAGGATCGGGCGATTTGAGTGACGCGTGGATGGAGACCGTGCGCGCGGCGGCATTGGCCACTCGGCGCAACACCGCGGCGTGCCGGTCGACGTCGAGCCGACCGGCCTGGCCCGCCACTGACAGCGCGGCCACCGGACGGCCGCCGGCAACCAGGATCGGCGCGGCCACACAGGTCAGGCCCGGCCGGGATTCATTGATCTCGACCGCGATTCCTTGTCGTCGGACCAGGGCGAGCTCGGCGGTCAGTGCAGCCGGATCGTGAATGGTGCGCTCGGTGGGTCGGTCCATCGGTCCGTCCAGCACGCGCTGGGCATGCTCGGGGTCGTATGCCAGAAGGGCCTTACCCACCGCTGTGCAGTGCGCGGGCATGCGACCCCCGATCCTCGACGGTGACGGAAAGTGACGGTGTCCGTAGAGCTTGGCCAGGTAAACCACGTCGGTGCCCTGCAGGACTGCCAGGTGGACCGTTTCGCCGGTGGCCGTGAAGAGATCGGTGACGAACGGAATGAGCAGGTCCCTGAGTCGGTCCTGGCCGGGCGCCTGCATGCTACGTCCGAGATCGTGCAAGCGGGTGCCCAGTCGGTAGTCGGTTCCGGCGCGTTCGACGAAGCCGTTGCGTTCGAGCATCGCGAGCACGCGAAATGCTGTGGACTTGCTCAGGCCGGCTCGACGCCCCAATTCGCTGACACCCACGCCGGTTGCTGCCTCCGAGCCGAAAGCGGCCAGTAGGCTCATCGCCTTGTCGACTGCGGCACGATCGTCACGGGTCGCCGCCGTGGAAGTTGTCATACGTACACCTCGTTGGCTGATCTGCGCACCCCCGTCACGTGTCATTTGTGGTGGACGATGCGGCACTTTTCATGGACAGTGTGCCCACCGGGGCCCCTTCCGTCAAGAGTGACGAACAGTCCAACATAAGTGACAGTCGAGGTGGGCCGTTCCGCGGGACGGCACACACGTTGGTTGCTTCGCCCACCGCGTCCGTACATTCGTGACATTCGCCACTCGGCCACACCGTGATAGACGACATCTGAGGAGCCACTGTGCCCAACCCGTCCACCTCGACCCCGACACAAGACCCGAAGGGGTCGCGTCGGGCTCTTGTATCGAGCTTCCTCGGCAGTACGGTCGAGTACTACGATTTCTTGCTCTATGGTGCGGCTGCCGGCCTTGTATTCCCTCAGCTCTTCTTCCCCGAGACGATGGACCGTGCACTCGGGTCGACACTTTCCTTCGCCATTCTCTTGGCTGGATATGTGTCTCGTCCAGTGGGGGGAATTCTCTTCGGGCACTTCGGAGATCGGTACGGCCGCAAGAACATCCTCGTCATTACGCTGGTTCTGATGGGTGCGGTTTCCGTTACGATCGGCCTGCTGCCGACCTACGGCACGATCGGAATCGCCGCGCCCGTTGTGCTGGTTGTCTTGCGCATAGTGCAGGGTCTCGCGGTGGGCGGCGAGTGGGCGGGTGCAACGCTGATGGCCGCCGAACACGTATCCGAGAGAAACCGAGGGATCGCGGCATCGGTCGCAGTTACGGGCGGCCCCACCGGTTCGGTGCTTGCGACGCTCGTCCTCGGCCTCTTCGCCGGCCTACCCGACGACGCATTCCTCAGCTGGGGCTGGCGCGTTCCCTTCTTGCTGTCGGCTGCTCTGGTGGTGATGGGTCTGTATATGCGTATCCGGGTAACCGAATCGCCCGAGTTCGCCAGGGCGCGCAGCACCGGTGACGTGCAGACCGGCACGCCCATCCTGCGGGTCATTCAGCGCTATCCAGCGTCTACGATCTACGGAATACTCGCCGTGGCCGGTCCGCTGTTCATGCAGGCACTACTCGCGGTGTGGATTGTGCCTTTTGTTGCGAGCCAAGGCGCGGTCTCACGCCAGGAGGCCCTCTACATGTTGACCTTCTCGAGTGTTGTGCATATATTCGCCATTCCATTCTTCGCTTGGCTGTCAGACCGATTCGGGAGGCGCCCTGTCATGTTGTGCGGGGCCGCAACCTCCGTGGCTCTGGTATTTCCGATGTTCGCCTTGTTCAATTCGGGCAGTGCGTGGCTGATCGCCCTCGGATTCCTAATCGGTAACCCGATAATCCAAGCATCGATGTACGGACCGGTCGGGGCATTTCTTTCTGAGAAATTCGATACACGGGACCGCTACACCGGCGTCTCCCTGACGTTCCAACTCGGCTCAGTCCTCGGTGCGGGCACTGCACCGCTGATGGCCAACTGGCTTTTCGAAATGGACGGTGGTGGTACCAGCACCATTGCGTGGTATTTCATCGGACTCGTCGCGGTGTCGTCAATCGCCATCTACCTGTCAAAGGAAACGCTGGCGAGTCGCGATTCTGCCGCGAAAGACGCCCAGGAGTCTGACGACGACGATCGGACGGTACCTCAGGCCTGATTCGTCACCTCGCGGACTGTCAGCACAAGGGCCGGCGCGCCATCGCGGCTCCCGCGAGCGGGCCGTTGTCGAACTGGGGCGGCGTCGCGACATGGGAATCCGCACGCCGGCGTCATCCCGCGCTAGGCCACCCCGTTGACTTGCCATCGCGGACAGGCGTCGAATTTGCCCTTGTAGCAATCTATTTCACGTGTCATGACCCACGTGATGTCAGGGAAAGCGCAGCACATTGCATCGGACGAGATCGATTCGGTCGTCTACGGGGTTGGGCGGTGGCTGTCCAGTATTCGGCGGGCGGCGTCCTCGACGAGCGTCACCGCATCGTCGTAGGTGATGTGGCCGCTGCCGGCGCGCATGATGGCGCCGGTGTAGACCAGGTCGAGTAGGTCGACGAGCGGGTCGGCCACCCCTAGCTCGAGGGCGTCGGCGAGGCGGCGGCGCAGTTCTTTGCCGATCTGCAGCCGCATCCGCTCGACGTCGGGGTCCTCGCTCAGGAGTGCCCGATAGGCGGCGCGGGCGACGCGGTGCGCACGACAGGAATCCCGTCTGCCACAGCACGCAGGCTACGCCATGGGCCGGTAGGTCCAGCGCGTCACGACCGCTGGAGCGTCCCCTGCGACGTGCGTTCGAGCTGCTGGCGAAGCAGCAGATGTCTGAGGCGCTGTCGGCGTACTGCCGTGGTGTCGATCGGATCGACGTCGATCTCGCGCGCGCCGATGACCCTGGCGGTTTCGGTGAATAGTTCCTCGTCGCAGAAAGATTCGCGCGCCGAGTCCTGGACGAGATGGCACCAGAACGCGTCGCGCTGGTCGATGCGATGGCCGTCGGGTGGTACTACACCCGACTGGGGACCTCCGACCCCGCGGCGGTTCCTCTCGTGGTCGGACTCGGTGCGATCGGGCTATCAGTGGTTGTCGCCCTTGTTCAGCGAGGCGTCGAGACCATCGTCGCCGCCGATCTCGACCCTGCCCGCCGCGAGCTGGCCCAGAAACTCGGAGCCCACGTCGTCGTAGACCCTCGCGAACATTCAGCATTCGCGGCTTGGCGGACCGCTGCGTGGGGCGCGCCAGAAGAAGTCCACGACCGAATCTCCTTGGCCGGCCTGCCCGACCCGTCGTCTACGAGTGCTCTGGGGCACAGAACATCCTCGGCGGCATCGTCGACGACTGCCCTCTCGGTACCCGCATTTGCACAGCGGGCGGACCCGCGACCGACACGATCCCGACGGAAGCCGCGCACATCAAAGGCGTCTCGATCCAGTTCGGCGGTGGCCCCAGCCCCGAGGACTGGTTCGAAATCTGCGACCTCGTCGCGGCCGGTACCGTCGATCCCAGCCCACTTGTCGGTGACGTCGTCGGGTTCGACGGTCTCATCGATGCATTCGACCGTGCCCGCACCCCAGACGCGCCACCTCGGATCGTCTTCCGACCCGACCGCTGATACATGCCAACCCGCTCAGCACGAGGGCAAGAACCGGGCTGTTCCTCAGACCGAGTTCCCGGCTGGCGCATCTGCACAGCGAGAGGGGGTCAGTCGACGAGCGGGCCGTCGCGGTGTGCCTCGAGTACGCGGGCCTTGAGATGCTTGTACCCCCGGACGCGAAGTGTCGGTATCGGTTTGAGGTAAAAGCGGTCGTTACCGGCGAGCTCATCGGCGATCGCGTCGTCGACGAGTGTGGTTCCGGGACGCGCGGATCCGGCCAGGCGGGACGCGATGTTGACCGGCTCGCCGAAGACATCGCCGAGGCGCGCGAGGACGGAGCCGCGTGCCATGCCGACGCGCAGCGGTGGCAGGTCGTCGCCGTCGGAAAGCCGGTGGATCTCGAGGGCGGCGCTCGCGGCGGCAGCAGCGTCGGCGAAGGTGAACATCACCGCGTCGCCGAGGGTCTTGATGACGCGCCCTCCTTGATCCACGACGACGTCGAAGGTGTCGTCCTCGAACGAACCCAGCAGGGTCTCCAGGTCATTGAGGTCGATACGGCGGGAAAGGCTTGTGTACCCGACGATGTCGGCGAAGCCGACGATGAGGTCGATCTCCTCGTCGGCGGAATGGTCGGTGTGACGCTCGATCGCCTGCGTCATGTGCCGGCGCCAGATGAGCTGCTGGATCTGGCCGACGGCGAGACTCATCTGATCGAAGTCCCATGGCACGGCGGGGTCATCGACGATGTCACGCAGCAGATCGGCCTCCCATTCGGCCAACCGGGACATCGTCTGACCGATGGCCCGGGCCATCGCGATCTGAGTGGTCTCCGGCATCGCCGCCGACGACGACGCGAACATCCGCAGAGCGGTCAGGTCGCGCTCGCTGAACACCTTGTCCGACGACGGCCGTCGGACGAACCCGAAGGCATTCCAGGCCTTCTCGGCGAAATCGGCGGACAGACCGAGTTCGGCGACCAGTTCGTCGCGAGTGTAGCGGGGCAGGTCCCGCGCGTCCGAGGCGTCGTTCATCCGATCCGAGTCCCATCTCCGGCGTCGGCTCAGCATAACGGCAGACGCGCCCGGCCTACCCCCGATGGCGTTCTACGTTCTGCGCGAATCGGCCCGGGCCGTGGGAACCGGTTGGAATGTCCGTCCGTCTACGGTGCGGTCACCATTCGGATCGCACTGTCTGGCACCGTTCGGACGAGCTCGTCGAGGGACAGCGGACCACCGGGGTGGTACCAGCGCCACACACTGACGAGTGCGCCGAGAACGAGACGGGAGTGGACCGCCGGATCGCCTTGGACGAACACGCCCTCGTCCATTCCGCGCTTGATCAGGTCGGCCCAGTTCTTCTCGATCTCGGCGACGAGCTCCCGCGACCGGAGGCGTTCGGCCTCCTCCACATCCGACTGGCGCTGTGTGCCCAGGAGGTCCATGTGGTTCTGCAGGATTCGGCGTTGCAGGACGTCGATCGGCTCGCCGCGCAGTGAGGCGTCGACGGCGGACCGGAGGGCCTCCCCTGGATCCGGGATGCCGGCGGTGCCCGCCCGGAACCGCTCGACCGAGTCGGTCAGTTCGAGCCGCATGATGGTCAGCAGGCAGTGAGCCTTCGACTCGAAGTAGTGATAGAGAGCCGTCTGCCCGATGCCGACCTCCCCGGCGACCGACGCCCACTTCGTGTGCTCGTAGCCGGCTCTGCCGAACTGTTCGATCGCGACGGTGAGGATTCGCGCGCGTTTGGAACGGGGACCGTCTTCGCGCACCTCCGCAGCCACCGACATGAGCTTCCCCCCTTCAGTGCGGTTGCCGCAGTCTACGTCGAATGAGTTGAACTCGGGTCAAGGCGTCGAACAGGCTTGGGTGAGCGGACTGGGGCGGCCGGTACGGCTCCGGACCATGCCGGAGCTGGTCGGCAGCTCTACGGTGCCCTTTCGACCGACTGCGCGCGAACGGCGTGGATCAGAGCGCGAGCACGCCCTTCATGAAGTAGGCCATTCGTGCGGCGAACTGTGGGCTCTTCGCGCCCCGTCGCATGCGCACGGCGTCGTTGACGATCGAGAGCGCCGCGTGCACGGCGACCGCGCCCTGATCGCGCTTGATCTCCGGGTCGACCTGCATGAGCAGGTCCACCCAGCGCGCCACGTAGCGCCGCTGGACGTCGACGAGGTCGGTGGCGCTGGCCTGGCCGGCGAGTGCGGGGGAGTTGTTGAAGCTCACCGACAGATCCGGGGTGCTGGTGATGGTCTCGACATAGGAATCGACCAGACCGGCAAGGAGTTTCGCCGGATCAGACGTCGCGCCGTAGACGGCCATCACCCCGGCCTCCAGTCGTGCCCCGCTGCGCTGGCCGATGGCCACGAGAATGGCGAGCTTCGACGGGAAGTGTTTGTAGACACTGGGACCCGCAATGCCGACGGCGCCGCCGATCTCGTCGACGCCGACGTCGGTGTACCCGCGCTCGGCGAAGAGTTCGGCGGCCGCGTCGAGGATCTCGTCGCGACGCGAACCCGGAACGGAGGTCACCGTCGGCGAGGACGCGAACGGCGGTGCCGCAGCGGGGCTCAGGGCGAGAATCCGACGGATGAGCTTCTCGATCTCGTCACGTGCACGCGCCCCGGACATGCGGGTGTGGTGCACGGTGAGGCTGCCGCTGACGCTCAGCACCGCCCACGCCAGCTGCACGGCCTCGCGCTCGGTGAGGTCAGTACGTCGTGCGGCGAGCGCCGACGCCCAGTGTCCGATCACCTCGCGGGTGCGGACCGCCACCAGTTTGTTCTGCTCGGTGGTGAGGTAGTTGCTGGTCCACCGCCACAGCGATGCCGCCTGGGGGCGCTGGACGGCCAGGTCGCAGACCGTCGAGATCAGCGAGTTCGCGTCGACGCCATCGGCCAGCGCCCGATCGGTGCAGGACTCGAGGTCGTCGACGCCGGCCAGGACCGCGGCGGCCAGCAGGGACTGCTTGTCGTCGAAGTGCCGATACACCGAGGGGGCCGTGACCCCGGCCGAGCGCGCGATGTCCGCGAGCGAGACCTGCGCATACCCGCGCTGCAGGAAGAGCGCGGCCGCGGAGTCGACGAGCTGTCGCTTGCGGTCGGCGCCCCGAGTGCGAGTGGTGGGTTTGCGGTCAGGCATGGTGAACAGACCATAGCGCACATTCGACAGAACGCCAGACCTCTTGACCACCGGGTATAGCCAAACAAGTTATTCCGCGTTAGCCTCGGTGGGTAACCAACCAGTGGTTCGTGTGAAAGGAACACTTTCGTGCCTGATCAAGCATTCATCTACGAGGCGATCCGTACGCCCCGTGGCAAGCAGCGCGGCGGTGCGCTGCACAGCGTCAAGCCGGTCGACCTGGTCTCGGGTCTGATCAACGAGGTCCTGGCCCGTCATGGCGGTCTCGATCCGGCCGACGTCAACGACGTCATCCTCGGTGTCGTCTCCCCGGTCGGCGAGCAGGGCGCGGTCATCTCGCGCACCGCCGCCCTCAACAGCGGTCTCCCCGAGACCGTCCCCGGCACCCAGATCAACCGCTTCTGCGCCTCCGGCCTGGAAGCCACCAACCTCGCCGCCGCCAAGGTCGCCTCCGGCTTCGACGACTTGGTTCTCGCCGGTGGTGTCGAGTCGATGTCGCGCGTCCCGATGGGCAGCGACGGCGGTGCGCTGTTCACCGACCCGGCCACCGCATACGACCACTACATCGTCCCGCAGGGCATCGGCGCCGACCTGATCGCCACCATCGAGGGCTTCTCGCGCGAGGACGTCGACGCCTACGCCGCCGAGTCGCAGGCTCGCGCTGAAAAGGCCTGGAACAGCGGCTACTTCACCAAGTCCGTGGTGCCCGTCAAGGACATCAACGGCGTCACGATCCTCGATCACGACGAGCACCGTCGCCCGGGCTCGACCGTCGAGAGCCTCGGCAAGCTGAAGGCCGCCTTCGCCGCCCTCGCCGACATGGCCGGCTTCGACGACGTCGCGCTGCAGAAGTACCCGAGCGTGGAGAAGATCAACCACGTCCACACCGGTGGTAACAGCTCCGGCATCGTCGACGGCTCGGGCCTCGTGCTCATCGGTAGCGAGGAGGCCGGCAAGCGCAACGGCCTGACCCCCCGCGCCCGCGTCGTCTCGTTCGCCGAGGTCGGCTCCGAGCCCACCATCATGCTGACCGGCCCCACCCCGGCCACCGAGCTGGCACTGAAGAAGGCCGGCCTGACCGTCGACGACATCGACGTCTTCGAGCTGAACGAGGCCTTCGCCTCGGTCGTCATGAAGTGGATGAAGGATCTGAAGATCCCGCACGAAAAGGTCAACGTGAACGGTGGCGCGATCGCCATGGGTCACCCGCTCGGTGCGACCGGCGCGATGATCTACGGCACCTGCCTCGACGAGCTCGAGCGCACCGGCGGCCGCTACGGCCTGATCACCCTCTGCATCGGTGGCGGCATGGGCGTCGCGACCATCATCGAGCGTCTCTGACGACCCGCTCCCACTTCACGAGAAAGAACTCTGCGAAACACCATGAGTGACAACATGATCAACTGGGAGAAGGACGCCGACGGCGTCGTCATCCTGACCATGGACGACCCCAACCAGGGCGCCAACACCATGAACGCGCTGTACCAGGAGTCGATGGCTGCGACCGTCGACCGCCTGGAGGCGGAGAAGGACGACATCACCGGTGTCATCCTGACCTCGGCGAAGAAGACCTTCTTCGCCGGCGGCGACCTCAAGGACATGACGAGCGACCGCTCGAACGTCTCCAAGGCCGAGATCGCCACCCAGATCACCGAGACCACCAACGCCATGAAGAAGGTGCTGCGTCGTCTCGAGACCCTGGGCAAGCCCGTCGTCGCGGCCATCAACGGCGCCGCCCTCGGTGGCGGCCTGGAGATCGCGCTGCACACCCACTACCGCATCGCCGCGGACGTCAAGGGTGTCCAGATCGGTCTGCCCGAGGCCACCCTCGGCCTGCTCCCCGGTGGCGGCGGCGTCGTCCGTACCGTCCGCCTGCTGGGTATCCAGAACGCCCTCATGGGTGTTCTGCTCCAGGGGCAGCGCTTCAACCCGACCAAGGCCAAGGAGACCGGCCTGATCAACGAGGTCGTCGGCTCCATCGAGGAACTGATCCCCGCCGCCAAGGCATGGATCAAGGAGAACCCCGAGGCCCAGCAGCCGTTCGACGTCAAGGGCTACAAGATCCCGGGCGGTGCTCCCACCAACCCGGCCTTCGCCGCGAACCTCCCGGCTCTGCCGGCCCTGCTGCGCAAGCAGATCAAGGGTGCCAACATGCCGGCCCCGCGCGCCATCCTGGCCGCAGCCGTCGAGGGCGCCTACGTCGACGTCGACACCGCCGACATCGTCGAGACCCGCTACTTCGTGTCGCTGGTCACCGGCCAGGTCGCGCAGAACATGATCAAGGCGTTCTTCTTCGACCTCCAGCACATCAACGGTGGCGGCTCGCGCCCCGAGGGTTACGACAAGTACACCGCCAAGAAGGTCGGCGTCATCGGCGCCGGCATGATGGGCGCGGCCATCGCATACGTCTCGGCCAAGGCCGGCATCGAGGTCGTCCTCAAGGACATCGACCTCGAGGCTGCCAAGCGCGGTAAGGGCTACTCGGAGAAGCTCGAGGAGAAGGCCCTCTCGCGTGGCAAGACCACGCAGGAGAAGAGCGACGCGCTCCTCGCCCGCATCCACCCGACCGTCGATCCGGAGGACTTCAAGGGCGTCGACCTCGTCATCGAGGCCGCCTTCGAGTCGGTCGAGGTCAAGCGCAAGGTGTTCCAGGAGATCGAGGACATCGTCGAGCCCGACGCCGTCCTGGGTTCCAACACCTCGACCCTGCCGATCACCATCCTCGCCGAGAGCGTGAAGCGGTCCGAGGACTTCATCGGTATCCACTTCTTCTCGCCGGTCGACAAGATGCCGCTGGTCGAGATCATCAAGGGTGAGAAGACCTCGGATGCAGTGCTGGCCAAGGTCATCGACTACACCCTGCAGATCCGCAAGACCCCGATCGTCGTCAACGACAGCCGTGGCTTCTTCACCAGCCGTGTCATCGGCACCTTCATCAACGAGGCCATCGCGGCCGTCGGTGAGGGCGTCGAACCGGCGTTCATCGAGCATGCGGGCACCCAGGCCGGTTACCCGGCCGCGCCGCTCCAGCTCATGGACGAGTTGACCCTGACCCTGCCGCAGAAGATCCGCAAGGAGACCGAGGCGGCGCTCAAGGCAGAGGGCAAGGAAGTTCCGCAGCACGGCTCGAACGCCGTCGTCGACTGGATGGTCGAGAACGGCCGTACCGCCAAGAAGGACGGAAAGGGCTTCTACGACTACGACGAGAACGGCAAGCGCACCCAGCTCTGGCCGGGTCTGCGTGAGCAGTTCAAGTCGGGTACCACGGAGATCCCGCTCGAGGACATGAAGGAGCGCATGCTCTTCGCCGAGTCCCTCGAGACCGTCAAGTGCTTCGACGAAGGTGTGCTCACCTCCGTCGAGGACGCCAACATCGGTTCGATCTTCGGCATCGGCTTCCCGGCCTGGACCGGCGGTGTCATCCAGTACATCAACGGTTACGAGGGTGGCGTGCCCGGCTTCGTCGCGCGCGCCAAGGAGCTCGCCGGCAAGTACGGCAAGCACTTCGAGCCGCCGGCCTCGCTTGTCGAGAAGGCCGAGCAGGGTGTCACCAAGCTGACCAACGAGAACCTCGCTGCGAAGTAAGGCACTCGCTGCTGGATGACCAGCAGACATCAAGGGCCCCGGCCGGATTCGTTCCGGTCGGGGCCCTTGTCTTCCCGCGCATCGACTTCCGTCCCATCTGGTGAGCTCAAGAGGCGGGACGGAAACTCATACGCGCGAAGCTCAATCCTCCGACGGCGCCTCGGCTGCGCCGACGCTGAGCACGACGCGGGCACCGTTCGGCACTGATCCGCGACGACTACGAATCCATGTTCCGGCGTGTCGTGATCGAGGGTATGGACGACGGTTCGTTGCGCCCCGGAGACCCCCAGCTGACCGCCCGCATGCTGCTCAGAAGCTTGAACTCGATCGACGCGTGGTTTCGCACACGGCCCGGTCAGTCCGCCGACGAGGTCCGTGACCTCGCGGTTGAGATCACCAGCATGTTGATCTCCGGGCTAGAGGCCCCTCTCAGTATGTGAGCGACCACCGCCGCAGTCGGCGACGAGCTCCTCATGCTGACGCACAGCGAATAGAGACGGGGCATTGGCAGATCTCCCGCATCTGGTCATGTGCTTGAGCGAGATCTGCTGGCGCCGTTAGCCCCTCACCGAACCCGGTTCCGTTGGCTGAACCCGTTCTCGCTCGGAAGTTGGGGCTGATCCCCTGGTGAGACGTTCCCGGCTCGCGAGGTGTCATTCTGTGAGTCGCAGCCTTGGCTGCTGCCGGTGAAACCTCTACTGCGGACACCGTGACAGCGCCGAAGGGCGCGACCGCCCATCTCGAGGCGGTTCAACGGGATCGGGCCGCCGCCCGTGCACACCGAGGCACTGGTCGCCGACGACAAAGCCATGAATCCCGAGCACTCAGAGTCCGGATCATCCGCAGCGCCCACCCGCGCCGGTTCTGACCGCTGACGATGACACAAGTGTCAGAACGCTACGTTGTCGGCATTTCAAACCAGTGGAACGACAGGGGGATTCGGGCTTGAGTCGACGTAATCAGGAGGGTGCCCGGATTCGTCCTACCCGGGAGCGGGAAGGTCGAAGACTCGCGAGGAGTCGAGTCGCCATGCGAGATATGCCAGGCCGAGCCTGATGCGGCCGTACCCGTCTTGGAAGTCGAAGCCGACCTCGGCGCGGAGAAGCTCGGACCGCGTCTGCGCCGTGCTGTGGTGGACGCCGGCGTGGCGGGCGGCCTGGCGTACTGACGACGTGGCCAGAATGGCCTCGATGGTGGAATCGGCCCACGGGTGGGCCATCACCGTAGCGATGCGGGCCGAGTCGCTGGTGGCGGTCGTGGATGGCCCGGCGTCGGCGAGGAGCTGAATCAGCCCGCCGTAACGGTCCGCGCAGACGAACGGGTCCGACGGCGGGCGGCACAGCCGGACCGCGACGAGTGCGGTGCGGAACGACGCCTCGAGTTCGTCGATGGGGGTGGCAATGCCGACCCCCGACGGTCGCACGTCGAGCTCGGTGGTCGTGGCAGGCACGACCGTGGCGTGTACCGGACCAAACGCGGTGCTGATGACGTCCGAGGGACCCGCCGGATGCGATTCCCACACAGCGAATAGCGGAGCGGCTACGACCCTGTGGGTCCGGGTCGCGTCGAGGCCCAGCCGTCCGGCTGCCTCGGCTCGCTCCGACGCGGACGTCGCCGAGTCAAGCACGACACGCAGATCACGGCGCGGCTCGATCTCCCGGCGCTCAATCCCTGCCCGTACGCCCACCGCTAGCGCTAATCGCTCGAGAATGATCGCGTCGTTGGCGTGTGGCGACCCGCTGCGCTCCAACCAGACGTGGACGCCCCCCGGAAGCTGGCTGACCGTGACGTCGTCGGGGCGGGCGCCTGTGAGCACGTCGCCGGAAGGGCCGAGCCGTAGCTCGGATCTTCCGGCGCCGGTTTTGGCCCCCGCCGGACACCCCGCCAGCGACGCTGCGGTAGCCAGCAGACCACGGGTGTTGACGTCGCCGAGGATGAGTTCGTCGAAGCAGGCGATCACTCGAATCCCCAGACTGGCGTCGGGGTCGAGCGCCGCGATTCTGCCGAGCAGCTCCTGCATCACGAACTCCTCAGCGACGGGACGGCGACGGACGGGCGAGACCCATTGTCAGCCGCGCAACGCCCGGTAGGTCGCGGTTTCCAGGTCTAGGTAACCGGTTACGGAGTCCGCGTCGGCGAACGGGAAGATCTGCGTGGCCCAGTATCCGCCGATCGAGTTGCGTCGGTCGATCCAGTAGTAGAGATTTGCCAGCCCCGCCCAGGCGATGCTGCCAGCGGGACGTCCCGTCGGCGCCTCCTCGTCGTTCACCATGAAGGTGTAAGCCCAGGACTTGGACTGGCCGGGGAAGAACTCTGCGTCGTTGCTCAGAGTGGGGATCACCCCGGGGAGCATCTTGACTTTGAGATCGCCGAGGTGGTTCTGCGCGGCGAACTCGACGGTGTCGGGCCGCAGGATCTGCTCGCCCGACGTCGCCGAGCCGTCGTTGAGCCACATCCGAATGAAGGACAGATAGTCCCCGACCGTCGAGTACAGGCCGTGACCACCCATGTGGACCTCGGGGTCGGGCAGACGGAAGTCGGTTGGTTCGAGCGTCCCGTCGGCGCCGCGCTGGTGCATGGTCGCCACCCGCGATTCCATGTCGCCATCAAGGGTGAACGATGTGTTGGTCATGCCCAGCGGAGTGAGGATGCGGTCGCGGAACACCTCACCGAGCCGGCGGCCGGTAATCCCCTCGATCACCTGTCCGGCCCAGTCGATGTTGCTGCCGTACTCCCACTGCTCGCCCGGATCGAACAGCAAAGGTGTCTGCAGAGCGCGGCGACTCGAAGTGACGATGCTGGGCTGCCCATGGTTTTCCGCCAGACGGTTGTACTGCTCGTTGAAGAAGTCGTATCCGAACCCCGCAGTGTGGAGCAGCAGTTGCTTGGTGGTGATGTCGGACTTGGGCGCCCGCAGGACCGGATCACCGTTGTCGTCAAAGCCCTCAAGGACTTGCACCTCGCCCAGCGCCGGAGCGTATTCCTTTGCCGGCGCGTCGAAGTCAAGGTCCCCGCTCTCGCGCAGCTGCAGTGCCGCGACACCCGTCAGGGCCTTCGTAGTGGAGAAGATCGCGAACACCGAGTCGGTGGTCATCGGCGTCTTGGTGCCCAGGTCGCGGTATCCGGAGGCCCCGAGGTATAGCGTCTCCTCCGCCGTCGTGACGCCGGCGACGACGCCGGGGACCCGAGACGCCGCGTCCTGAACGACGCGGTCGACCGCCTCGGCGATCGAGCTGCTATTCGTCGTGGTCATCGTGAACTCCTTTGTTCTGTGTAACTTTCACTGCGAGAAACTCAGTCGGACAACCGATTCGCCACCCAGTCGAAACGGGCACGCATCATGCCCTGGGCGAGAGCGGTGTGCGGGGCGAAAATGTCGAAGGCATGAAACCCACCGGTCCATACGTGCAGCTCGGCGTCACCACCGGCCCGCCAGATCGCGGTCGCATAGTCGATCGCCTCGTCGCGAAAGATCTCCGCCGACCCCACGTCGATGAACGCCGGTGGGAGGCCGGTCAGGTCGGTAGCGCGAGCAGGGGCGATATAGGGCGAGACATCGTCGCTGCCGTATCTGTCACCCAGCACCGCCGCCCACCCGGTCTCGTTGCTGATGCGGTCCCACACCCCGACGCCGTCGAACTGCCCGGTAGACGGGGTTCGCCCCCGGTCGTCGAGCATCGGATAGACGAGCAACTGTCCGCACAGCGCGGGACCCGAACGGTCGCGGGCGGCCAGTGCGGCGCCAGCGGCCAGACCGCCCCCGGCACTAGCGCCGGCGACCATCACTCGACGAGGGTCGATGCTCAGATCACCGGCGTTGGCGACCGACCACACGAGGGTGGCGTATAGATCCTCGCGGGCATACGGGTCTTGGAATTCCGGTGCCAACCGGTACTCGGGGCACACGAGAACGGCGCCGAGTTGCTCGACCCAATCGAGGTTCATCGCCAGCGCGTTGAAGCGATCGCCGAACATCAACCCACCCGAGTGGGCATACACGATGGCCGGCCGCGATCCGGGATGGTCAGGGGATCGGAAGACCGAGGTTACGATCTCGTCGCCGCCGTGACCCCGAACGGTGTACTCCTCGTGGAGGACGTGGCGGCCCTCAAGGGTCTCCGCCACCGGCGGGGACGCATAAGACCGTCGCATGAATGGGATCAAGTCGGGGGTAATGGTCGGCGGAAAGACCCCACCGACAACCGCAAGGCCGGCCTTCAGCTCGGGGTCGAAACGCGGACGCCGTACGCCCGCACCCCTGCCGCCCTCTTCCTGAAGTGTCACGGATCACACTCTAGTGAGCCCCGCGAATCCCGTACACCGCCATCACGGCGCAGTTCTGTCCACCCGCACCGCCATCTGGCTGGTTCGCCGTGTGGCGCGTGTCAGCACGCACGCTCGAAGCGAGAGCGACAAGAATGTCTGCTCCGCGCAGATGCTGACGGGCCGATCGGGCAGCGTCTCAGTCGATCAGGGGTGCGGCTCCATGGTGACCATTGGGGAAGACGTCCCCGGCACTTGTATTCGTTTGGAGGGCAGGTGTTCACCTACGTAACTGACATAAGCATGCTCCCCGCGGCGGCGCCCGCAGGTGACAAGCCAACGACAGGGTGGCATCCGCCACCGACACTTACGTATCAACCCAGGCCGCACCATAAATCGACACCCAAATACGCCAACCGGTGCAGCAGGATGTGTTGTGGACACCCGTCCTCCACGCAACACCGAAGATCACAATAGTCTTTTCGCCCCTCCGGCAGCACATCTGTCGGCAGGTTGCACTACGCCTGAGAGTAGCTTTACCCCAATGGGTTTGCGGATTAGGTCGGTCACGGCAGGGTGGCTGAGCGCCACCGACCGACTCAGTCTCTACCGCTCCGACGATCAACCCCGAATCATCAGAAATGGAGAAGAAGATAATGGTCGACAAAGTGTTTGCTGATATTTCCGAATGGCAGCCACCTATCAATGACAGCTAT
>NZ_JALPSY010000033.1:0-61342 GCF_023218005.1 Gordonia sp. C13 | reverse complement strand
GGCGGGGTGGGAACCGGAATCCGGTACGCACCCCGCACTTTGTGGTTCAGCGGTCAGTCGACCTGTCGGACCGCACCCTTGTCGGCCGACGTCGCGAGCTTCGCGTACGCGCGCAGCGCGGTCGTCACGGTGCGCTCACGGTCCTTCGGCTGCCACGGGCGCTCGGAGGCCTCCATCTTCGCGCGACGCTCGGCGAGCACCTCGTCGTCGACGAGGACCTCGAGGCGACGGGTCTTGACGTCGATGAGTACCTGATCGCCGTCCTCGACGAGTCCGATCGCGCCACCGGACGCCGCCTCCGGCGACATGTGGCCGACCGACAGACCCGACGATCCGCCGGAGAACCGGCCGTCGGTGATGAGCGCGCACTTCTTGCCCATGCCGGTGCCCTTCATGAAGGCGGTCGGGTGCAGCATCTCCTGCATGCCCGGCCCGCCCGCGGGGCCCTCGTAGCGGACGACGAGCACCTCGCCGGCCTGGATGGTCTTCGACAGGATGACCTGGACGGCCTCCTCCTGGCTCTCGACCACGCGGGCCGGGCCCTCGAAGTGCCACAGGTCCTCGTCGATGCCCGCGGTTTTGAGCACGGCACCGTCGGGTGCGAGGTTGCCGCGCAGGACGCACAGCCCGCCCTCGACGGTGTAGGCGTGCGCGAGGTCGCGGATGCAGCCGCCGGCGGCGTCGGTGTCGAGCGAGCTCCACCGGTTGGCCGTCGAGAACGGGGTCGTGGTGCGCACGCCGCCCGGAGCCGCGTGGAACAGTTCGACGGCCTCGTCGGTCGCCTTGCCGCCGCGGATGTCCCAGTCGTCGAGGGCCTGCGCCAGGGTCGGGCTGTACACGGTCGAGGTGGTGTCGTCGAGCAGACCGGCCCGACGCAGCTCACCGAGGATCGCGGGGATTCCGCCGGCCCGGTGGACGTCCTCCATGTGGTAGTCGGAGTTCGGGGAGACCTTCGACAGGCAGGGGACGTTGCGGCTGATCTCGTCGATGGTCGACAGATCGAAGTCGGCGACCTCGCCCTCCTGCGCCGCGGCGAGGATGTGCAGCACGGTGTTGGTCGAGCCGCCCATGGCGACGTCGAGCGCCATCGCGTTCCGGAAGGCGGACGGGGTCGCGATGCTCCGCGGCAGCACCGACGCGTCGTCCTCGCGGTACCAGCGGTTGGCGGCCTCGATGACGACCTTGCCGGCGCGCTCGAACAGCGCACGACGCGCCTCGTGGGTGGCCAGCGTGGAGCCGTTGCCCGGCAAGGCGAGTCCGAGTGCCTCGGTGAGGCAGTTCATCGAGTTGGCGGTGAACATGCCCGAGCACGAGCCACAGGTCGGGCAGGCCGACCGCTCGACCTCGCTCAGGCCGTCCTCGTCCACGTCGCTGTTGGCCGACGCGGAGATCGCGGTGATCAAGTCGGTGGGGGCCTGGGCGACGCCGTCGACGACAACCGCCTTGCCGGCCTCCATCGGACCGCCGGACACGAAGACGGTCGGGATGTTCAGGCGCATCGCGGCATTCAGCATGCCGGGGGTGATCTTGTCGCAGTTGGAGATGCACACCAGCGCGTCGGCGGTGTGGGCGTTGACCATGTATTCGACGGAGTCGGCGATGATCTCGCGGGACGGCAGCGAGTAGAGCATGCCGCCGTGGCCCATCGCGATGCCGTCGTCGACGGCGATGGTGTGGAACTCACGCGGGACGCCGCCCGCGGCTCGCACTGCGTCGGCGACGATCTCGCCGACATCCTTGAGGTGCACGTGGCCCGGCACGAACTGCGTGTACGAGTTGGCGATCGCCACGATGGGCTTGCCGAAATCGTCGTCGGTCATACCGGTGGCTCGCCACAGGGAGCGGGCGCCGGCGGCTTCGCGGCCGACGGTGGTGGTGCGTGACCTCAAGGCAGGCATGGGTTCCTCAATATCGATCGTCGGGTCGGGCAGAGTCGGCGTCGCCGAACGGTTCGGGCACTGCTGGGCCGAAGACGTTCTGCGCGTCGGACTCTTGGCGTCAACACCGCGATCCCGGGGGTTTGTCTCACTCGGACTGTGTGGCCCCGGGAACTGGGTTGAACGGCGTCGCACGCTGAGGGTGGGCGTCGCGAGTCGCCGAGAGACCAGGCTACTCCGCTGTGACATGCGGAAACAAAATGATTCGGACGTCACCCCGGGCCGTCGGCGCGGCGCGTCGAACTCAGATTCCCAGAACCGCCTTGGCGATGGAGAAGTAGATGATCAGGCCGGTCGCATCGCAGAACGTCGAGATGAACGGGGTGGAGAAGACCGCGGGGTCCACGCGGATGGATTTCGCGACCAGGGGCATCACGCCGCCGACGGTCGCCGCCATCGTGCAGATCGACACGATCGTCAGCCCGATGACCGCGCCGATGTCGACCCCGTAGACCAGGGCGGCGACGGCGAACCCGACGACGCCGAGCAACGAGCCCATCGTCAGTCCGACCCGGACCTCCTTGGCAGCGACCCGGACGACGTCGCGGGTGGTGACGTCATCGGTCGCGAGGGCGCGGGTGACGGTGGTGGCGGCCTGCGACCCGGTGTTGCCGCCGATGCCGGTCAGCAGCGGGATGAACAGGGCGAGGGCGACCTTCTGTTCGAGGGTGCCCTCGAAGATCTCCAGGACGTTGACGGTGAGGATCGCCGACACCGCGAGGACGAACAGCCACACGATGCGGGCGCGGGTGATCGACAGGATCGAGGCGTGCAGGTACGGCTCGCGAAGCGGCTCGCGCGCACCGGCACGGGCCTCGTCGGTGTCGCGGGCCTGTTCGACGACCTCGACCGCGTCGTCGATGGTGAGCACACCGACCAGCCGGTTGTCGCGATCGACCACCGGCATCGCGAGTATGCCGCGGTCGATGCATCGCTGGGCGGTGGACTCGGCGTCGTCGTCGACGTGGGCGAACATCGGCTTGTTCATCAGCTCGGCGACCGGTGCGTCGGGTTCGGCGAGGAGAAGGTCGCGGAGGCTGACGACACCACACAGCGCACGCGCATCGTCGAGGACGGGCACGGTGTAGATCGTCTCGGCAGCGTGACCGCGGTCCTTGACCCGGGTGAGGGCGGCGTCGGCGGTCTCGTCGCGCCGGGCGTGGACGAACTCGGGACTCATCCGACGCCCGACCGAACCGCGCGGGTAACCGAGCACGACGGCGGTGACGTCGCGTTCGCCCGGGGTGAGTTGCTGGATGAGGGCCCGGGCGACGCCGGCGGGAAGTTCGTCGAGGAGTTCGGCGCGGTCGTCGGGGTCGAGGTGATCGAACGCCGCCGCCACCTCGACCGTCCCGAGATCATCGATGAGCCGACGCTGGGAGCCCGAGGAGAGATCGTCGAAGACCTCGACGGCGAGATCCTTCGGGAGAAGGCGGAAGGCCACACCCCGTGCTTGATGCGAGAGACGATCGAGGAGTGCCGCGATGTCGCCGGCGGGCAGCGCCGAGAGCGCGGTCGCGGCCGCGCCGAGTTGACCGTCGGAGATCAGGTCGTCGAGTTGGTTCGCGTCGAGCGTCGCGTAGGTCACCCGACGAGCCTATCGGCTGCTGTCGTCGTCAAAGCCGTTCGCGCAGCGACGATTCTGTGCCGCCGGGACCCATCGGACCTACTTGTCGCGGTTCGCGGCGGCCTCGAACGGGTCCGGGATGCGGCCCTTGCTCACCACGTTCAACACGGGGAGATCGCGAAATCCGATGGCGGGCAACTTGATCCGCTGGCCATCGGGGCGGACCGCCCGGACCGAACTCCACTTGGGGAACTGTAGGCCGGCGATCTCGGACCAGGGCAGTTCGGTCGTGGACAGGCCGCCCACCGCGCGGAGTCCGTCCTCGGTGACGATCGTGCGGAGGCGGTGAATCCACATGTACAGCGCCACCGGTACGACGAAGAGGAAGGCGAACCAGTACGAGGCGCCGAGCAGCAGGACCACCACGAGCGCGACCATCGGCACCGTGAAGTAGGCGACACGGTTGATGCGGAAGACCACGGGGTAGGGGATCTCCGCAGAGTCGTCGGGTGTCGAGGCGGCGGGGTCGCTGGAATCAGTCGGCACACGTCCATTGTGCCAACCCGGCCACGAGGAACGCGGCGTCGGGTCTACCCGGCAGTAGTCGGTGAGACGTCCGTCACCACCAGTGCGTTCTCATAATGTGGGACGGCATGGTCCGGAGTTTGACTCAGAACGACGCGCGGTCCTACCGTGATCTACGTGATGACAAACGGGATCCTCGTAGTAATCGGCTGGCGCGTCGCCTGACCGGTCACTTCACAGACCCCTACCGGCATCGACGCGCCACCCTCGAACAGCGGAAGCTGTCGGGGGTTTTTTCATGTCAGGTAGTCACATCACCCAACCACCGAAATACAGACAAGATGAGGATCGTGCAGTGAGCGCACCAACAGCACGCACCGACGCCGGCCGCAATGAGCCGACGCGTAACGCCGGACTGCGTCAGCAGTCTCCCGCGGCGGGCAACCTCCGTGCGGTAGGTCAGCACACCGTCGCGCCGGAGCGCGTCAGCGGTGCGCAGTCTGTGGTCCGATCCCTCGAGGAGCTCGGTGTCGAGGTCGTCTTCGGCATCCCCGGCGGCGCGGTCCTGCCGGTCTACGACCCGCTGCTCGACTCCACCAAGGTCCGCCATGTCCTCGTGCGCCACGAGCAGGGTGCCGGCCACGCCGCCACCGGCTACGCGCAGGTCGCGGGTCGCGCCGGCGTCATGATGGCGACCTCGGGCCCGGGCGCCACCAACCTGGTGACCCCGCTGGCCGATGCGCAGATGGACTCCGTGCCCGTCGTTGCGATCACCGGCCAGGTCGGCCGCTCGCTGATCGGCACCGACGCCTTCCAGGAAGCTGACATCTCCGGCATCACCATGCCGATCACGAAGCACAACTTCCTGGTCAGCCGCGCCATCGACATCCCGAAGACCATCGCCGAGGCCTTCCACATCGCCGAGAGCGGCCGTCCTGGTGCGGTTCTCGTCGACATCCCCAAGGACATCCTGCAGAGCCAGACCACGTTCTCGTGGCCGCCGCAGATCGACCTGCCCGGCTACCGTCCGGTCACCAAGCCGCACGGCAAGCAGGTCCGCGAGGCGGCTCGTCTGATCAACGCCGCCAAATCACCGGTCCTCTACGTCGGTGGCGGCGTCATCAAGGCCAACGCCTCCGAGGAGCTGCTCGAGCTCGCCGAGCTGACCGGCATCCCGGTCGTCACGACCCTGATGGCGCGCGGCGCGTTCCCCGACAGCCACGACCAGCATCTGGGCATGCCGGGTATGCACGGCACCGTCGCGGCCGTGGGTGCCCTGCAGCGCAGCGATCTGCTGATCACCCTCGGCGCCCGGTTCGACGACCGCGTGACCGGCCAGCTCGATTCGTTCGCGCCCGACGCCAAGGTCATCCATGCCGACATCGACCCTGCGGAGATCGGCAAGAACCGTCCGGTCGACGTGCCGATCGTCGGCGACTGCAAGGCGGTCATCGCCGAGCTGACCGAGACGCTGCGCGACGAGCGGGCGACCACCGGCACCACGCCGGACCTGTCGGAGTGGTGGACCTACCTCGACGGCATCCGCAAGACCTACCCGCTGAGCTACGACCGTCAGACCGACGGTTCGATGTCGCCGGAGTTCGTCATCCAGGCGCTGGGCAAGGCTGCCGGACCCGACGCGGTGTACTGTGCCGGCGTCGGCCAGCACCAGATGTGGGCCGCTCAGTTCATCTCCTACGAGAAGCCGCGCACCTGGCTCAACTCCGGTGGTCTGGGCACGATGGGTTACGCGGTGCCCGCCGCCATGGGCGCCAAGGCCGCCGCACCCGACACCGAGGTGTGGGCGATCGACGGCGACGGCTGCTTCCAGATGACCAACCAGGAACTGGCCACCTGCGCGATCGAGGGCATCCCGATCAAGGTCGCGCTGATCAACAACGGCAACCTGGGCATGGTCCGCCAGTGGCAGACCCTCTTCTACGAGGAGCGCTACTCCAACACCGACCTCGCCACGCACTCTCGGATGATCCCGGACTTCGTGAAGCTGGCAGAGGCGTTGGGCTGCGTCGCATTCCGCGTCGAGCGTGAGGAGGACGTCGACGACGTCATCGCGCAGGCACGTGCAATCAACGACCGCCCGGTCGTCATCGACTTCATCGTCGGCAAGGACGCTCAGGTGTGGCCGATGGTCGCCGCGGGCACGGGCAACGACGAGATCATGGCGGCCCGCAACATCCGGCCGTTGTTCGACGACGACGAGTCGGCGTCGGACCCGGTCGAGATCCACGAGACGATGAACGCCCCCCGCGGGACCGTCGACCAGCAGGTCGACAACGCTCCGGCCGACCGCGCAGCAGAGAAGGACCAGAAGTGAGCACCACCCACACCCTCAGCGTCCTGGTCGAGGACCGGCCGGGCGTCCTGGCCCGTGTCTCCGGATTGTTCTCGCGTCGCGGGTTCAACATCGAGTCGTTGGCCGTCGGACCGACCGAGCTCAAGGGGATCTCGCGAATGACCATCATGGTCTCCGTCGAGGACTTTCCGCTCGAGCAGGTCACCAAGCAGCTCAACAAGCTGGTGAACGTGATCAAGATCGTCGAGCAGGACCCGGCCAACTCGGTGTCCCGCGAGCTGATGATGGTCAAGGTCCGTTCGGACTCGACCGTGCGCACCGAGGTCATCGAGGTGGTGAACCTGTTCCGCGCCAAGGTCATCGACGTGTCGCCGGAGTCCCTCACCATCGAGGCCACCGGTACGTCGGAGAAGCTCGAGGCCCTGCTCCGGATGCTCGATCCTTACGGCATCCGCGAGATCGCCCAGTCCGGCGCCGTTGCGCTCGGACGCGGACCGAAGAGCATGTCGGCCAACCGCTGACCGTAGACTGCGCTGTTAACAGCGGCGAAGAATTTATATGTCCCTCGGCGAGAGAGAGAATCGCGAGGGGCGCCACAAATCGAAGGGAAACAAAGTGGCCATCGAACTGTTCTACGACGACGACGCAGATCTGTCGATCATCCAGGGTCGCAAGGTCGCGGTGATCGGCTATGGCAGCCAGGGCCATGCGCATTCGCTGTCGCTGCGCGACTCGGGCGTCGACGTCGTCATCGGCCTGCGTGAGGGTTCCAAGTCCAAGGCCAAGGCCGAGGAGCAGGGCCTCAAGGTGCTGACCGCTTCCGAGGCCGCCGCCTGGGCCGACGTCATCATGGTCCTCGCACCCGACACCTCGCAGGCACAGATCTTCACCGAGGACATCGAGCCGAACCTCAAGGACGGCGATGCGCTGTTCTTCGGTCACGGCCTGAACATCCACTTCGGTCTGATCAAGGCTCCGGAGAACGTCACCGTCGCCATGGTCGCGCCGAAGGGCCCCGGACACCTCGTTCGTCGTCAGTTCGTCGACGGCAAGGGTGTTCCCGCGCTCATCGCGGTCGCCCAGGATCCGAAGGGTGAGGGCCAGGCTCTCGCTCTCAGCTACGCCAGCGCCATCGGCGGTGGCCGCGCCGGAATCATCAAGACCACCTTCAAGGAAGAGACCGAGACCGACCTCTTCGGTGAGCAGGCCGTGCTCTGCGGTGGCACCGAGGAACTGGTCAAGGCCGGCTTCGAGGTCATGGTCGAGGCCGGTTACGCACCGGAGATGGCCTACTTCGAGGTGCTGCACGAGCTCAAGCTCATCGTCGACCTCATGTACGAGGGTGGCATCGCCCGCATGAACTACTCGGTCTCCGACACCGCCGAGTTCGGTGGCTACATCTCGGGCCCGCGCGTCATCGACGCCGACACCAAGGAGCGCATGCGCGCCATCCTGAAGGACATCCAGGACGGCACCTTCGTCAAGCGTCTCGTCGCCAACGTCGAGGGCGGCAACAAGGAGCTCGAGGGCCTGCGCAAGCAGAACGCCGAGCACCCGATCGAGGTCACCGGCAAGAAGCTGCGCGACCTGATGAGCTGGGTTGATCGTCCGATCACCGAGACCGCCTGAGTCTAAGCATTTCTTACGATCGGCCCCCGGGATTTCCCGGGGGCCGATCGGCTTTTAGGCCACGGTCGACCGGGACCGGCTGTGAATGGCCTGTGACGTGATGTTGCAGGGGACTGCTACCGTCACCTGCGAACATCAATGGGGGTGTGATGCGGGTAGATTCTGGGGTGCTCCAATCGCTTGCCAACCAAGCCGACGACGCTGCTTCGGCTCTTGTGGCAGCTGATCTCGGAGACAAGGCGCGACTCGCTGCGGATTGTGTCGACGGTTCGGCGACGCAGTGGGCTGCACGACTCGTTGCTTTGGAGCTTCGGTCGCGGGCGGAGTCGATTTCCGACAGTCTGAGCTCCATCGGAAACGCAGTTCGAGGCGCGGGAAATACGTTTGAGGTCGAGGACGCGGCGCTAGCTCGAACGTTCGAAAGTCTCGAGTTCGGGGCCGGGAGGAATTAGCGTGCTGCCGACTCGCCCGCAGCTCACCGGTTGGGCTCCGGCAGCACTCGCCGGCGGCGGGGAATCAGTTGACACAGCAGGGGCGACGACCGAGTCTGCTGTCGGGTCGGTGTACACGGCGTGTCAGAGTCTGCCCTCACTGAGAGGCTGGACAGGGCTGAGTCACGATGCCGGGACAGCGGCGTTCCGGCGCGCGACCAACTCGGCGACAGATCTTGCGTCGTTTGCTGCCTCAGTAGGGTTGGCGCTCTCCGAGGGGGCACACACGCTTGGAAAAGCGCGAACAGACCTTCTGGCGAAGGCTGACGCCGTGGACGCGAGCAAACTCTGGGTGACCGACGCGTGGGTCGTCTTGATCGACCCGATTGAAATGTCCATCGAGGAGGCCGATCGTCTGGCCGGGGAAGCTAATCGACAGCAGGGCGCCATAAACCAACTCCTGTTGGCAGTCGACGCCGCTGACAACTCAGTTGCACAGGCCATCCAGGCCGCCGCGGGCAAGCACGGTTGGACAAACCCGTCGACAAACATGTTTGTACCGATTCCGGGGCTAGTGGCCCCGACCGATCAAGTGCCGAACCCGGGCACCCTTCTGGGTCTGCAACAGCAGCTGATGGTGCGTGCCGAGGACATGGCGATGACGGTGCGAGCAACAGAGAAGTTCGAAGATGATCAGGGCCGCCACAAGATTCTCTACATGCAGGACGGTAGTCGCCAAGTCATCACCGAATGGGATCCGTACCGGGGGTCCATGCCGTCAATGAAGCTTTTCGAGACGACTGTCAAGCATTATGACCGCGGCGGGAAGGTGATCTCGACTTCGCACTCATGGGAGGACCTCACCGGAACGAAGGTATTCTCCACCACCTGGGCTGACGGAACTACGGCATATGCGGAGGAATGGGAGGACGGATACAAGACCGGCCGAGTGACTACGCCGGACGGTCGTACTGGGGACATACCGGCGGACAGCCCGTTCTTCTCGCATCCGATCGAGACGACCATCGGGGGCGTGCTCAGTGGAGTCGACAAGTATGTCGATGACGGTCACGGTATCCCGCGGATCTCGGCGGCAGGCGCTGAGAAGCTCGGGGCGGGTGCTAAGTACGGTGGTCCAGCGCTGGCGATCGGCGTTGGAATCTATGACGTCGTAGTGGCTGAGGACAAGTGCGTCGCGGGGTTCTCGGCCGCGTTCGGCGCCGCCGGCGGGTATGCGGGCGGCGTTCTTGGCGCAGGCGCGTCCGCCCCTGGCGGCCCGGCGGCGGTCGCCGGTGCCGCAGGAGGCTCCATGGCTGGAAGCTGGCTCTTCGGGTGGGTCGGCAAGAAGGTCGGAGAAGCCGTTTGTCCAGCGCCGACGTCGTGACATACGCTCCACGGGTCGAAAACTGTTGCGTCGGGGGCGTTTCCGACGAGGGTAGAGGGGGAGTTTCGTGACCGATGCACGCAGGCCGGAAGCGTGGAGGGGTGGCCGTGTGATCGGACTCCTATTCGTCGCTCTGATGACGCCGGTTGCGGTTGCTCTGGCGGTGAGTGCGGTTCGAGCGCGGGATGTGCCGACTGCCTTCGTTACAGCTGCGTTTTCGTTGGCGATAATCATCGCTGCAGTCGGTGTACTCCGGGTCCGTGTTCTCGAACGGGTCGAGCCCAACGTTGAGTTCACTGGCGCGCGGACCATTTTGCGTTACGACCGTGTCTACGATCGCCTGATTCGTGTCGCGCTGGCGCTGGCGACTGTCGGCGGTGTGGGATTCGTGGTGCTCGTCCCGTCGGGCGTGATCGACCTGTCGCTGACGCCAGGACAGAAGGTCTTCTTTCCGATCGGGGTCGCCGTCATCGTAGCCGCCGCGGTTTATGGCGAGTATGCCCGCCGGAAATATGGGCCGCCGAGTATCACCTTCGACGACCAGGGCTTGACGCACCATCGGACTGCGTCTGACACGGAGATCCGGTGGGTCGACATCGCTCGAATCACGGCGGAACGGACCGAATCACGGCCGGCCCGCGACGTAGTGGTCATAGAGAGCGCGCCTGATTCGCCGCGATACATGCTTGGTGACGCGCCCTGGTATACGCCGGGCGGAGCAGCGCTCTACTCGATGCTGCGCTTCTATTGGATGAACGCCGAGTCACGGACTGAACTGGTGGACGGCAGTGCCGCGGAGAGGCTCGACGCTGACCAGTTCGCCGACAGCGGTCGGTAGGCGGCGGTAGTCCTGCGTATGCACTGACAGCGGGCCCGCATCTCTCCGGAGGTGCGGGCCCGCTGTCGTCGGCACAAACCCGCCTCTTTTCGGCAGACCCACCCCGTGCGCGGATCTGCCGAGAAGGATGGGGTTTGCGAAGCGGTTGGGGGCCGCCCGCGGGCTGACCCCGGGGCCCCGAAAACCGCCCCTGAAAAGCACCCCTGAGAGAGACCCTCCACAGGGGGACCGGCGGCACTATGTCGCCGGTCCACCCCTGGAGGGTCGATCAGGGGCGGTTTTCAGCGAAAGCTGCGGCTGGGCGGGCAATGTCCCGGAAACGCACAACGCCCCGGGTGTGAACCCGGGGCGTCGCATGGGGAAGTTCGATCAGGCGATCGTGAATCCCTTGTACTCGGGGATCGAGGCCACCCGGTTGAGGATCGGCTTGATGTTGGTGCCGGTCTCCGGGCCGAAGCAACCGAGGAAGTAGTAGGCGTTCACCATGCCGACGAGGCGGTCGCCGACGACGACGGGGCTGCCGGAGTCGCCTTCGATGACGCACAGCTGGCTCAGGTGGACGTCACCCTCGGAGAACCAGGCGATGCCACAGGTGTTTCCGGTGGTGCGGCCTTCCTTGCACGCGATGGTGGGGAAGCCGATGGGTCGGGGGTCGACCGAGCGGATCGTCACGCCGCGGACGGTGCGCAGCGGCACGACCTTCGAGGCGTCCATCTGGATGATCGCCATGTCGAGGTCGGAGAACGAGTGGGTGATGGTGCCGGCCTGGCCGCGGTCCTGGAAGGTCTCCGAGTAGACCTTCTGGCCGGGGTTACCGCAGTGGCCCGCGGTGATGCCGATGAGCTTGCCGGTCTTGGAGCGGCCGATCGTCGTCAGGGTGCAGGCTGCAGCGGAGTTACCACCTTTGAGGACAAGAATTCCCGAGCCGCCCCCGAGGAAGATCTTTGCCGGGGCCGCAACCGCGACACCCGCTCCCCAGCCGGCGAGCACCGTCGCAGCCAAAACCGCCAACAGTGCCGTCAGCTTCTTCGTCATCCGCTCTCCACTTCTAATTCGCAATGCGCCGAAACGCCTGCCGGAAAAAGTCGCGGCAGGCGGTCAAAGCACACCGTACCGGGACTCCCCGGCGTTCGCTCCTGCGTGGGATCGACCCGCGGTCGGTTTGCAACCCTTCCGTGATGCTTGCCGCAGCGCGCCGTAATGCCCGTCACACTCTACCCAGCCGCGCGGCGTCGGCTTCTCTTTTGGGGTAGACCGCCTGTTCGGAGCCATCTACCAGACCTTTAAGCTGTGATACGGAGAGTCCACGACGCTCCGTCCTGCCGAAGGTGAGAAATCGCACCTGCCCCGAACCTGGAGAAAAGACTGTGAGCTCTGCTGGCCGCCCGGTCGTACTCATCGCTGACAAGCTGGCGCCGTCAACCGTGGAAGCACTCGGTGACGGTGTCGAGGTGCGATGGGTCGACGGCCCGGACCGTCCCAAGCTGCTCGAGGCCGTCGTCGACGCCGACGCCATCCTCGTGCGTTCCGCGACGACTGTCGACGCCGAGGTCCTCGACGCCGGCAAGAAGCTGAAGATCATCGCACGCGCCGGTGTCGGTCTCGACAACGTCGACGTCCCCGCCGCCACCGCCCGTGGCGTCATGGTCGTCAACGCGCCGACCTCCAACATCCACACCGCCGCCGAGCACGCCATCGCGCTGCTGATGTCGGCGTCGCGCCAGATCCCGGCCGCCGACGCCACCCTGCGCGAGAAGACCTGGAAGCGTTCGTCTTTCAACGGTGTCGAGATCTTCGACAAGACTGTCGGCGTCGTCGGCCTCGGCCGCATCGGTCAGCTGGTCGCCGCGCGTCTGGCCGCCTTCGAGACCCACATCATCGCGTACGACCCCTACGTCTCGCCGGCCCGCGCCGCCCAGCTCGGCATCGAGCTGGTCAGCCTCGACGAGCTCCTCGAGCGCGCCGACTTCATCACCGTGCACCTGCCCAAGACGCCGGAGACCCTCGGTCTCATCGGCGCGGAGCAGCTCGCCCGCACCAAGAAGGGCGTCGTCATCGTCAACGCCGCCCGCGGTGGTCTGATCGACGAGCAGGCACTGGCCGACGCCATCAACTCCGGCCAGGTTCGCGCTGCCGGCCTCGACGTCTTCGCGACCGAGCCCTGCACCGACTCGCCGCTGTTCGACCTCCCGCAGGTCGTCGTGACCCCGCACCTCGGCGCCTCCACCAGCGAGGCCCAGGACCGTGCCGGCACCGACGTCGCCAAGAGCGTCCGCCTAGCCCTGGCCGGCCACTTCGTGCCCGACGCCGTCAACATCACCGGCGGTGCGGTCGACGAAGAGGTCGCCCCGTGGCTCGAGGTCGCCCGCAAGGCCGGTGTCCTCGTCGGCGCCATCAGCAAGGAGCCGCCGACCTCCATCGTCGTCGACGTCCGCGGTGAGCTGGCCGCCAAGAACGTCGAGGTCCTCGGACTGTCGGCGCTGCGCGGTCTGTTCTCGGCCGTCCTCGACGAGCCCGTCACCTTCGTCAACGCCCCTGCCGTCGCCGAGAGCCGTGGCGTCACCAGCGAGGTGACCACCGCCCCGGAGAGCCCCAACCACCGCAGCGTCGTCGACGTGAAGGCCGTCTTCGCCGACGGCTCGGTCCACAACGTCTCCGGCACGCTCACCGAGCCGCGTCTCGTCGAGAAGATCGTCAACATCAACGGCCGCAACTTCGACCTCCGCGCCGAGGGCCACAACCTGATCGTGAGCTACGCCGATCGTCCGGGCTCGCTCGGCAAGATCGGCACCCTGCTCGGCGATGCCGGCGTCGACATCCTCGCCGCCGGTCTGTCGCAGGACGCCGAGGGCGGTGGCGCAACCATGATGCTGCGCGTGAGCAGCGCGGTCGCCGACGACGTCGTCGAGGCCATCGGTACGGCCGTGGGCGCCACCCTGATCGAGCAGGTGGACCTGTCGTGAAGCTCGCTGTCATCGCCGGCGACGGCATCGGACCCGAGGTCATCGGGGAGGCGCTCGGCGTCCTGGAGACCGTCGTCCCGTCGGTGAGCACCACCGAGTTCGATCTCGGCGCTCGCCGCTACCACCGCAACGGTGAACTCCTCACCGAGGACGATCTCGAGTCGCTGCGCCGCCACGACGCAATCCTGTTGGGCGCCATCGGCGACCCGTCGGTGCCCCCGGGCATCCTCGAGCGCGGCCTGCTGCTCACCATGCGTTTCGCCCTGGATCACCACGTGAACCTGCGTCCGTCGCGCCGGTACCCGGGTGTCACGTCGCCGCTGGCCGGCGACCCCGAGATCGACTTCGTCGTCGTCCGCGAGGGCACCGAGGGGCCCTACACCGGCAACGGCGGCTCGATCCGCGTGGGCACCCCGCACGAGGTGGCCACCGAGGTCAGCGTCAACACCCGCTTCGGCGTCGAACGCGTGGTACGCAACGCTTTCCAGCGTGCGCAGCAGCGTCGGAAGAAGCTCACCCTGGTCCACAAGACCAACGTGCTCGGCTTCGCCGGATCGTTGTGGAGCCGTGCGGTCGAGGAGATCGGTGCCGAATTCCCCGACGTCACCACCGACTACTGCCATGTCGACGCGGCGACCATCTACCTGGTCACCGACCCCGGCCGCTTCGACGTGGTCGTCACCGACAACCTGTTCGGCGACATCATCACCGACATCGCGGCCGCCGTCAGCGGCGGGATCGGACTCGCGGCGTCGGGCAACATCGATGCCACCGGTGCGAACCCGTCGATGTTCGAACCGGTTCACGGTTCGGCCCCCGACATCGCCGGTCAGGGCAAGGCGGATCCGACCGCTGCCATCCTGTCCACGGCGCTGCTGCTCCAGCACCTCGGCGAGAACGACGCCGCCGCCCGGATCGAGAAGGCCGTCGCCGACGACCTCGCCGAGCGCAGCGGACCGGTCGTCACCAGTGAGGTCGGCAAGCGCATCCGCGAACGCCTCGCCTGAGGTCCGCGAACCAGCACCAGCGGAATCAACCCGCCACCCGGCGATCGGGTGGCGGGTTGATCCGTATGCACTGAATTCCCGGGCCGGTCAGGCCTTCAGCGGCTCCTCGACGAGCCGCTGGGCGTCGCGCGGGACCAGGGGAGTGGCGACCAGAGAGGCCAGTGCGGTGGCCGCAAACGCCGCCGGGAAACCGACCGCGGCGATCAGCGCACCCAGCACGGGTGTCGTCGCGGCGGTCACCAGGTACTGACCCGTGTTCTGCACCGCGAGTCCGCGCCCGCTCCAGTC
The DNA here is from genome assembly GCF_023218005.1 of Gordonia sp. C13. Lineage (NCBI taxonomy): Bacteria > Bacillati > Actinomycetota > Actinomycetes > Mycobacteriales > Gordoniaceae > Gordonia > Gordonia sp. C13. The sequence continues at coordinate 46,459 of NZ_JALPSY010000033.1, read as the reverse complement.
GGGCCCGGCGAACTCGGCGATCGCGGTGAACGCCAGGCCGTTGTCGGCCACCGAGATCACGCTCGCCACCGCCATCAGAGCGGGTGCGACGGGACTGTCGAACCAATCCGCCACGGCGAGAGCGCACATCGACGCGACACCGGCGACCGCGATGATCCGGATCGGACGCATTCGGGAGAGCCAGGCGTCCGACCACCGCCCCGCGGCGATCCGGCCGAAGGCGCCGGTTACCTGCGTCACGGTGATCAGGATTCCGGCAGCGGCGGGCGACCAGTCGTGGGCCACGATCAGCCACGTGGGCACGAAGGTCCACATCATCGACTGCGGTACGACGAGCAGCATGCTGACGACGTGGACACGGGCCAGGAACGAGTTGCCCCGGTAGGGGTTTCGTCTGGTCGTGGGATCGAGTTCGGTGCCAACCGAAGTCGCCTGACGAGGTGGGTCGGTGATGCCGATCAGCACCGCCACCAGGCCGACGGCGGTGATCACGGCCGGGATGGCCAGGGCCACAGCGGGTCCCTGGGTGTCCGCGACGACCGGCATGGTCAATGCGCACGTCCCGATGCCCAGGGGTTGCGCCATCTGCCGGACGCCCATCGCGGTGCCGCGCTGATGAGCTGGGAACCAGCCCACGACGATCCGGCCGCTGGCCCCGTTGGCCGCGCCGGACCCGATGCCGCCCACCAGAAGAGCCGCTCCGACGAGGACATACGACGCATCAGCGGCCGCAGCAACGGCCGCGCCGGTGGCACCTGTGAGCGAGATCGACAGGGAGATAAGCAGAATCCAGCGTTCGCCGTATCGGTCCAGCAGGATGCCCCACAGGAACGTGGCCATCGTGAGGCCGATCGTGGGGATGGCGGCGAGTGTCGACGCCGCGGTGAGGGTCAGTCCGGTGTCGGTGTGCAGCGCGGGGATCAGATACGCGACGCCGCTCACGACGCAGGTGGTCGTCAGCGCGGCGAGCAGTGAGCATCCGAGGATGACCCACCTCCTGGTGCTGGAAATGATGCTCACGTCATCCATCCGAACTCACCCCGCTCTCCGTATCTCATAGTGTGGAACAGTTTGCTCACATTCTAAGACTGGCGGGACGGTCGGCCAACTCGGCTCCCAACGGGTGGGATCGGTGGGTGCGATAGGGTCTGGACATGCGCTTAGGTCGAATTGCGAGTCCCGACGGAGTGGCCTTCGTGTCCGTCGAAGGGGAGGGCGACGACGCTGTCGTCAAGGAGATCGCCGAGCATCCGTTCGGTACCCCGACGTTCACCGGTCGCTCCTGGAAACTGGCCGACGTCCGTGTGCTGGCTCCGATCCTGGCCAGCAAGGTGATCTGCATCGGCAAGAACTACGCCGCCCACGCGGCCGAAATGGGTGGTGAGGCGCCCGCCGACCCGGTGATCTTCATCAAACCCAACACCTCGATCATCGGTCCCGAAGTCCCGATCGTGCGCCCGCCGTCGTCGGAACGCGTCGACTACGAAGGCGAACTGGCCGTCGTCATCGGCCGCCCCTGCAAGGACGTCAAGGCCGCACAGGCCAAGGACGTCATCCTGGGTTACACGATCGCCAACGACGTGACCGCCCGTGATCACCAGAAGGCCGACGGTCAGTGGACACGTGGCAAGAGCTACGACACCTTCTGCCCACTCGGTCCCTGGATCGAGACCTCCTTCGATCCTTCCGATGTCGAACTCGTGACCGAGCTCGACGGAGAGGTCAAGCAGCGCACGCGGACGTCGTTGATGCTGCACGACATCGGCGAGATCGTCGAGTGGATCACGCGGATCATGACCCTGCTCCCCGGTGACGTGATCCTCACGGGCACGCCCGAAGGGGTGGGGCCGATGGTTGCCGGACAACGGGTCTCGGTGACCGTCAGCGGAATCGGAACGCTCTCCAACCCGGTGGTGGACAAGGCATGACAGCTCCCAGTACGGCACGCGTCAACGGCATCGACATCTCCTACAGCGTGGCCGGGAGCGGCCCGCTCGTCGTCATGGTGATGGGCACCGGAAGTCCCGGGCGCGTGTGGAAGGCCAATCAGGAACCGGCACTGGTGAAGGCGGGTTACACCGTCGTCACCTTCGACAACCGCGGCATCGCCCCGTCGTCGGAATGTGCGGAGGGTTTCAGCCTCGACGACATGGTCGCCGACACCGCCGCGCTCATCGAGCATCTGGGTCGCGGTCCGGCGATCGTCGTGGGCACCTCGTTGGGCGCGCGGATCACCCAGGAACTCGCCCTGGCGCGGCCCGACGTCGTCAAGGCTGCCGTCCTGATCGCCACCTACGGTCGCAACACCCCGCTACAGGAAGCGATCTCGGCCGGTGAGCGCGCGCTCTACGACAACAAGATCAAGCTGCCGCCGGAGTACGAGGCCGCCATCACCGCTCATCTCAACCTGTCGCCGCACACCCTCGACGACGACCGCTCCGCCCGGGATTGGCTCGACATCATCAGTTTCTCGCCGCAGACGATCACCCCGGGGGTGCGTGCGCAGCTCGAACTCCACAACAAGGAGTCCGACCGACTCTCCGCCTACCACAACATCACCCGCCCGACGCTGGTCGTCGGGTTCGCCGACGACCGCACGTTGCCGCCGAAGTTGGCTCGCGAGGTGGCCGAGGCGATTCCGGGTGCGGAGTACGTACAGATCGAACGTGCCGGGCATTTCGGCTATCTCGAACAACCGGCCGAGGTGAACCGCGTGCTCGTCGACTTCTGCGGGCGGTTCCGGGACTGAACGCGCCGGTCAGGGCCTGAGGCGGTTTCGATACCCTGAAGGTCATGACCAGTAGTGAAGCCGTACGAGTCCGATTCTGCCCGTCCCCGACCGGTACACCCCATGTGGGACTCGTGCGGACCGCGCTGTTCAACTATGCCCAGGCGCGTCACGACGGCGGAACCTTCGTGTTCCGCATCGAGGACACCGACTCCTCGCGCGACAGCGAGGAGTCGTACCAGGCGATCCTCGATGCCCTGCGTTGGCTCGGAATGGACTGGGACGAGGGCCCCGAGGTCGGTGGCCCCTACGGCCCCTACCGCCAGTCGGAGCGCCGTGAGATCCACGCCGACGTCGTCGCACGCCTGCTCGAGGCGGGGGAGGCCTACGAGGCCTTCTCCACCCCCGAGGAGGTCGAGGCGCGGCACAAGGCTGCCGGTCGCGATCCCAAGCTCGGTTACGACAACTTCGACCGCGACCTCACCGACGAACAGCGGGAGGCCTACCGCGCCGAAGGTCGCAAACCGGTTGTGCGCCTGCGTATGCCAGACACCGATCTCACCTGGGACGACCTCGTCCGCGGCACCACGACGATCAAGGCCGGCACCGTTCCCGACTTCGCGCTGACCCGCGCATCGGGCGACCCGCTGTACACGTTGGTCAACCCGGCCGATGACGCCATGATGAAGATCACCCACGTCCTCCGCGGCGAGGACCTGCTCTCGTCGACGCCGCGGCAGCTCGCGCTGTACGAGGCGCTCATCCGTATCGGCGTCGCCGACTTCGTGCCGAAGTTCGCCCATTTGCCGTTCGTGATGGGCGAGGGCAACAAGAAGCTGTCCAAGCGCGACCCCCAGTCGAACCTCTTCCATCACCGCGACCGCGGGTTCATCCCCGAGGGTCTGCTCAACTACCTGGCCCTCCTCGGCTGGGGGTACTCGAGCGACACCGACGTCTTCTCGCTCGACGAGATGATTGCGGCTTTCGATGTGCGACAGGTCAATTCGAACCCGGCGCGCTTCGACCAGAAGAAGGCCGACGCGATCAACGCCGAGCACATCCGCCGGCTCGAACCCGGTGACTTCACCGCGCGTCTCAAGGATTTCCTCATCGGTCACGGCCATCTGTCGGAGCCGGTCGACGATGTGAGTTTCGCCGCACTGGCCGAGTTGGTCCAGACGCGTATCCAGGTCCTCGGCGACGCCTGGGACCTCATCAAGTTCGTCTATGTGTCCGACGACGACTTCACCATCGACGAGAAGGCCGCGAGCAAGAACCTGGGCGCCGACGCGGTGGCCGTTCTCGACGCCACGATCGCCGCCATCGAGCCGTTGGCCTCCTGGGCCACCCAGGAGCTGCAGGACGCGCTCAACGCGGCTCTGGTGGACGGTATGGAGCTCAAACCGCGTAAGGCGTTCGGTCCGGTGCGGGTCGCCGTCACCGGTTCGCAGGTGAGTCCGCCGCTCTTCGAGTCGATGGAGATCCTGGGTCGCGAGAAGACCCTCGCGCGCCTCGCCGCAGCTCGTGAGATCGCCGCAAATTAGCCCTCTGAACTGCATGTTTGTGGACTTCCGGTAACCCTTTGCTATTGTCTTTCTCGGCACTTTTCCTCAGGGAAAAGGGAAGTCCATGGGGTATGGTGTAATTGGCAACACAGCTGATTCTGGTTCAGCCATTCTAGGTTCGAGTCCTGGTACCCCAGCGAACTGAAGAAGATCGACACCGCGAGGTTCGATCGCTGGAAGTTCCTTGGCCCCGTCGTCTAGCGGCCTAGGACGCCGCCCTCTCAAGGCGGTAGCGCGGGTTCGAATCCCGTCGGGGCTACAGAAGCTCCCTCTTCCTGCTCACCGCGGGAGGGGGGAGTTTTTCACTGCAAGGTGAGTGCGGCCGGACCCATGCTAGGGTCTGGTTCGCCGGAAAGTTCCAAGGCCCCGTCGTCTAGCGGCCTAGGACGCCGCCCTCTCAAGGCGGTAGCGCGGGTTCGAATCCCGTCGGGGCTACAGAAACACCCTCCCTCTGCACTGCAGGGGGAGGGTGTTTTTCTTTGTGCCGCAATGCAGCTCGCCCGTGTTGCGATGTGATGATCGCTACACGGGCGAGCTGTCGGCTTCGAGAGTCGCGTTACAGGTACTGAGCGGTACTTCCCGACGCCGGCATCTCCGGGATGCCGAGCTTGCGGTGATCCCACGAGCGCGTGCGTGAGGGCACCAGTCGGACCGCCACACGCTTGTGCATCATCTGCTCGACGAAGGGGCGCGATTCCTCGGTGTAGGGAGCTGTGTAGCGCTCCCAGACGCTGATCCCGACCTTCAGGCACGAGTCGGGGTCGTCGAGGATCTCCGCGGTCCCTTCGAAGCTCACGCCGCGCAGGGTGTCGTAGGTGTCGCCGTCCTCGATCATCACCGTGCACCGGTTGTTGCGGCGGAGATTGACCGCCTTCTGCGACTTCGCCTTCGTCTCGAACCAGATCTCGCCGTCGATGACGCCGTACCACATGGCGACGAGATGGATGCCGCCGTCGGGGCCCGTCGTGGCGAGGGTGGCCGTGCGGCTGCGCGCGACGAATCCCTCGATCTCGGCGTCGGACATGACGATCTGATTGCGTTGGTTGACTCCCATGTGACGAAGCTATCCGACGGACCCGTCGCACGGAACGGTCACGATGGGGATCGGCAGTGACGGTGGCTCAAGCGCGGGAGGTCTGCAGCCGCTTGTGGATCGCGTCCGCGGCGGCGAGGAGATCGGCGGCCCAGCGGGCGCCCGGGCGTCGGCCCATGCGGTCGATGGGGCCGGACACCGAGATCGCCGCGACGACGTCGCCGTTGCCGTCGCGCACGGGCGCCGAGACGCTCGCCACGCCCGCGGCGCGTTCGCCGGCACTCTGGGCCCAGCCGCGGCGTCGGATCTCGTGCAGCGCCCGCTCGCTGAACACGCTGTCGTGCAAGAGGGCGCGCTGCGTCGCGGGGTCGGCCCAGGCGAGCAGGACCTTGGCCGCGGAGCCGGCGCTCATCGGGAAGCGTGTTCCGACGGGCACGGTGTCGCGGAGTCCGGTGGGCGGTTCCATCGCTGCGACGCACACCCGCTCGGCGCCCTCGCGCCGGTAGACCTGAACGGATTCGCCGGTGATGTCGCGGAGTCGGGGGAGGACCATCAGGGCCGACTCGGTCACGGGATCATGGGCGGATGCGGCGAGTTCGGCGAGCGCCGGTCCCGGCTGCCAGCGGCCGGTGACATCGCGTGCGAGGAAGCGGTGTGTCTCGAGGCCGACCGCCAGTCGGTGGGCCGTCGCGCGCGGAAGTCCGGTCCGCTCGCACAACTCCGAGAGGTTGCACGGGGCCTCCGCAATGGCATGGAGCACAGCCACGGATTTGTCGAGTACGCCGATTCCGCTGCTGACCCCGAATGCGCTATCCTTTCCCATAGGACGATACTAGCTGTCCAAATAGTGAGATGCACGTTTTCATCGCGAGATGGTCGTGCACCGTCCGCCGAACCCGAGAAGATATCGAGTGCAGCCATGAGCAACAGCCCCGCCCAGCCGCTTACTCTCGCCGAGAAGGTCTGGCGCGACCACGTTGTCGTGCCCGGTGAAGCAGATGAGTCCGGAACCAGGAACCCGGACCTGATCTACATCGACCTCCATCTCGTGCACGAGGTCACCAGTCCGCAGGCCTTCGACGGCCTCCGGTTGGCGGGACGCCCCGTGCGGCGTCTCGATCTGACGATCGCCACCGAGGACCACAACGTCCCGACGATCGACATCGACAAGCCGATCGCCGACCCGGTGTCGCGCACCCAGGTCGACACCCTCCGCAAGAACTGCGAGGAGTTCGGTGTCCGGTTGCACCCAATGGGTGACACCGAACAGGGCATCGTGCACGTCGTCGGTCCGCAGCTGGGTCTGACGCAGCCCGGTATGACCGTGGTGTGCGGTGACAGCCACACGGCCACCCACGGCGCCTTCGGTTCGATCGCGATGGGCATCGGCACCAGCGAGGTCGAGCACGTCCTCGCGACCCAGACGCTTTCGCTGCGTCCGTTCAAGACGATGGCGATCAACGTCGACGGCGAACTGCCGCCCGGCGTCACGGCCAAGGACCTGATCCTGGCGATCATCGCGAAGATCGGCACCGGCGGCGGGCAGGGGTACGTCCTCGAGTACCGCGGCGAGGCGATCCGCAAGCTGTCGATGGAAGCCCGGATGACCGTGTGCAACATGTCGATCGAGGCCGGCGCCCGCGCCGGCATGATCGCCCCCGACGAGGTCACCTACGAGTTCCTCAAGGGCCGTCCGCACGCCCCGAAGGGTGCCGAATGGGATGCGGCTGTTGCCTATTGGGACAGCCTGCGCACCGACGAGGACGCCGTCTTCGACGCCGAGGTCCACATCGACGCCAGTGAGCTGACCCCGTTCGTCACCTGGGGAACCAACCCGGGGCAGGGTGCTCCGCTGGGAGCGACCGTTCCGAACCCCGCCGATTTCGGTGACGAGGTCGCGTCGAGCGCCGCCGCCAAGGCTCTGGAGTACATGGACCTGAAGCCCGGTACCCCGTTGCGTGACATCAAAGTCGACACGGTCTTCGTCGGATCGTGCACCAACGGCCGCATCGAGGACCTCCGCGCGGTCGCCGACGTCCTCAAGGGGCGCAAGCTCGCCGACGGCATGCGGATGCTCATCGTGCCCGGCTCGATGCGGGTGCGCGCCCAGGCCGAGGAAGAGGGTCTCGGGGAGATCTTCCTGAACGCCGGCGCCGAGTGGCGTCAGGCCGGTTGCTCGATGTGTCTGGGAATGAACCCGGATCAGCTCGCCCCCGGCGAGCGTTGCGCCTCGACGTCGAACCGCAATTTCGAAGGGCGGCAGGGCAAGGGCGGACGCACCCATCTGGTGTCGCCGGCCGTCGCGGCCGCCACCGCGATCCGCGGGACGCTGTCCGCTCCGGCCGATCTCGGTTGAGTAACCCCCAGACCACATTCCGAACAACTTCCGAACAGGGGCTTTGAAATGCAGCCGTTCACCGAACACACGGGCATTGGCGTCCCGCTGCGCCGCAGCAACGTCGACACCGACCAGATCATCCCGGCCGAGTACCTGAAGCGCGTGACCCGCACGGGCTTTGAGGACGGCCTGTTTGCCGGATGGCGCACGGATCCGGGCTTCATCCTCAACAACGAACCGTGGAGCAACGGCTCGGTGCTCGTCGCCGGTCCGGACTTCGGCACCGGCTCCTCGCGCGAGCACGCGGTGTGGGCACTGTCCGATTTCGGGTTCCGCGTGGTGATCTCGTCTCGTTTCGCCGACATCTTCCGCGGGAACGCGGGCAAGGCCGGTCTCGTCGCCGCCCAGGTCGAGCAGTCCGACGTCGAGCTGCTGTGGAAGCGTCTCGAGGAGAATCCCGGGATGGAAATCACGGTGAGCCTTGTCGATAAGACCGTCAACGCCGGAGACCTCGTGGTGCCGTTGGCAATTGATGACTACACGCGGTGGCGCCTGATGGAGGGTCTCGACGACATCGGATTGACGTTGCGCCAGGTAGACGCGATTTCCGAGTACGAATCGAAGCGCCCGTCGTTCAAACCGAGGACTCTCGCGGACTGACCCGCGACCCCTTTTCGGCCGCGCGAACGGCCGGGTCCCGCCGAAGCGGAGACCTTGTGAGCTGACATGCGATTTCGCAACACGGCGTCTTAATTGGCGTGGAAGATGGACGTTTTCAAATTCGACGTTTACCGTGTGTTGGTAGCTGGCCGAAAATCGGTCAGATCAGCTTGCGGAGGTACTCATGAACAAGGCGGAGCTCATTGATGAGCTGACCAAAAAGCTCGACGCGGATCGCAAGACTGCGACTGAAGCCGTCGAGCTCGTCGTCGACACGATCGTTCGCGCGGTCAACAAGGGCGAGAGCGTGACGATCACCGGCTTCGGCGTTTTCGAGAAGCGGAAGCGCGCACCGCGCGTCGCGCGCAACCCGCGCACCGGCGAAACCGTGAAGGTCCGTGCTACTTCGGTTCCCGCGTTCCGTCCGGGCGCTCAGTTCAAGGCCGTCGTGGCCGGCAAGCAGAAGCTCGCCGCCAACGGTCCGGCTGTGAAGCGCGGCAGCGGAACCACCGCGGCCAAGAAGGCGGCTCCGGCAAAGAAGACCGCTGCAAAGAAGGCCACCCCGGCGAAGAAGACTGCGGCCAAGAAGGCTCCGGCCAAGACCACGGCAGCGAAGAAGACCACCGCAGCCAAGAAGACCACGCCGGCGAAGAAGACCACCGCAGCCAAGAAGTCGACTACCGCGGCGAAGAAGACCACCGCGGCCAAGAAGGCGACTCCGGCCAAGAAGACCGCTGCAAAGAAGGCCCCGGCCAAGAAGACTGCGGCCAAGAAGGCTCCGGCCAAGAAGTCGACGCGTCGCTGAAAACCGGCCCGGTCAGGGCGAACCTCTCAGATCAACCCCTGGTGACTTCCCCGCCAGGGGTTGATCTGTGTCCGGGGGTCTTCGGTGCCGGATGTTCACTCCGGGGGTAGGGGACTCGCGATGTGATCGGCCGCAACGAGCCGACCGTCGTGGAGGGAGCACACCCATACGCTGCCCTTGCGGTTCGACGCCTTCGGCAGCGCGATCCCGTCCTGCGCGGCCCACCATTCCATGAGCGGTGGGATCACCTTCCCCTGGCTGCACACGGCCGGCGTGTCCGACATCTGCGATGCCAGCTCCCTGATGCGGCGTTGTGCTGCCGTCGGATTGGCGCGGTAGACCTCTTCGGAGAGGTCCGGTTCGCTTCGCACCTCGACCTCGAGGTGGGCCCGCAGGGGTTCGAGCGTCTGCTCGCAGCGGACCCGATCCGCGGCGTGAACCCGTCGGGCACCGAAGGCCAGCAGAAGCGGGACGAGGGCCGCGGCCTGCGTGCGGCCCACGGCGTCGAGCGGTCGGAGGCGGTCATCGCCCTTGTACCGAGAACGTCGACCCGCCTTGGCATGGCGCACCAGCAACAGGGTGTGCAGATCGGCCGGCAGTCGCGTGAACTCCCGCAGGACCTGACGATCCAGTTCGTGGCTCAGCGTCTCGCGCGCCTTCTCGACCGTGAGCCAGCGCAATTCGTCGACCTCGTCATCCGGGGTGAAACCGGCGTCGCTGCCGCGCGCCGACCAGTAGCGCACGTGTTTGCGGCCCGCCTCGACGTCGTAGTGGACATCGCCCAGGTGCCGCCCGAGGACGACGTGTTGTCCGGTCTCCTCGGCGATCTCGCGAACTGCGGTGTCGACGAGGGTCTCGCCGGACTCACCCTTGCCCTTGGGGATGGTCCAGTCGTCGTAGCGAGGCCGGTGGACGACGGCGATCTCCACGTCCTCCGTTGCCGTCGAGCCCGACGTCCCCGGACGCCAGACCACGGCGCCCGCCGCCCACACGTTCTTCGGCGAGTTCTTACCCATAGGTGATCACCGTCGGGAAAGAGCGCCCGGACCGGCCGGTCACGAATTGGTCTCCGGCCGACGACGATTGCGGTGCATCATCTGTCGTTGGTGATCGCGGACCTCTTCACCGGCGGCGGGGGAGGCCACCCAGCTGCCGTCGGTCTGCAGGACCCAACAACGGGTACGGGGGTCGAGCGCCGAGGCGAAGATGTCGTCGAGTTCGCCGGCGAGGCGTTTGTCGCGCACGTTCACCATCACCTCGACGCGACGATCGAGATTGCGATGCATCATGTCTGCGCTGCCGATCCAATACTCGTTCTGGGCACCGAAATGCAGAATCCGGGAGTGCTCGAGGAACTGGCCGAGGATCGATCGGACGTGGATGTTGTCGCTGACACCTTCCATCCCCGGTCGCAGGGCGCAGATGCCACGGACCACCACGTCGACCGGAACCCCGTTCTGCGAAGCGCGATAGAGCGCGTCGATCACCTGCTCGTCGACGAGCGCGTTCGCCTTCAGCCGCACGCGGGCACGGTCGTCGCCCGCGCGGAACAGCTCGATCTCGCGGTGGATGCGCTTGATGATCCCGGCCCGGATGCCCTGCGGGGCAACGAGGATGTTCCGGTACTCCTTCTTGCGGGAGTAACCGGTCAGCGTGTTGAACAGGTCGGTCAGGTCCGCGCCGATGTCGGGAGCGGCCGTCAGCAGGCCCACGTCCTCGTACAACCGCGCGGTCTTCGGGTTGTAGTTACCGGTGCCGATGTGGCAGTACCGCTTGATGGTCGAGCCCTCGCGTCGCACCACCAGACACGTCTTGCAGTGCGTCTTGAGACCCACGAGTCCGTAGACGACGTGCACGCCCGCCTGCTCGAGTTGGCGGGCCCACTTGATGTTGGCCTGCTCGTCGAAGCGGGCCTTGATCTCCACCAGCGCCACGACCTGCTTGCCTGCCTCGGCGGCGTCGATGAGCGCGTTGACGATCGGGGAGTCGCCCGAGGTGCGGTACAGCGTCTGCTTGATCGCGAGGACCTGGGGATCGGCTGCGGCCTGTTCGATGAAGCGCTGCACGCTCGTCGAGAACGAATCGTAGGGATGGTGCACGAGGACGTCGCCCTCACGCAGTGTCGAGAAGACGCTCTTGGGCGTCTCCCGCTCGCCGAACGCCGGATGCGTGCCCGGCACGAACGGGCGGTCCTTCAGATGCGGCCGGTCGAGGTCGTAGAGCTCGAAAAGCGAAGACAGATCGAGCAAACCGGGCACCTGGATCACGTCGGCCGGGTTCACGTCGAGTTCGCGCAGCAACAATTCGAGCATGTGCTCGCTCATGTCGTCGGCCACCTCGAGTCGCACCGGCGAACCGAACCGGCGTCGGGCGAGTTCCCGCTCGAGTGCCTGAAGGAGGTCCTCGTCGCGATCCTCTTCGACCTCGAAGTCGGCGTTGCGGGTGATCCGGAAGGCGTGATGCTCAACGACTTCCATACCCGGGAACAGGGTGCCCAGGTTGGCGGCGATGAGGTGCTCCATCGGGAGGAACACCGCCTGTTTGGGACGCCCGTCATCGGTGCCGCGGTAGGGCACGAGCTGATCGACCCGGATGAAGCGATTCACATTGTCGGGGACCTTCACTCGCGCGAAGTGTTCGCCGCTCTCGGTGACGTCCTTGACGGTCACCGCAAGGTTCAACGACAGGCCGCTGATGTAGGGGAACGGGTGAGCCGGGTCGACGGCCAGCGGCGTCAGCACGGGGAAGACCTCGTCCTGGAAGTAATCGACCATGCGGGCGCGCTGCTCGTCGGTCAACTGCGACCAGGAGACGACATAGATGTCATTGGCTGCCAACGCCGGCCGGACGGAGTCGAGGAACACGCGGGCATGACGGTCGGCGATGCTCTGTGTGCGCCCGGCGATGCGCATCAACTGTTCGCGCGGGGACAACCCGTCGGCGGACCGGACCGACAGACCCGTCTCGTCACGACGCTTCAGGCCGGCGACCCGCACCATGAAGAACTCGTCGAGGTTGGAGGCGAAGATGGCGAGGAACTTCGCGCGCTCGAGCAACGGCAGCGAGGTGTCCTCGGCGAGGGCCAGCACCCGGGAGTTGAAGTCGAGCCAACTCAATTCGCGGTTCAGGTACCGGTCCTCGGGCAGATCCGCGGATTCGTCGGGGACGAGGGTTGCGGCCGGCGGTGCATTGGGGATCGGCGTGGTCGTGACCGTCGTGGTCGTCGATGAGGTCTCGTCGGCAGGGCTCACCCGTCAATCATGGCCCAAACTCACCGCGCGTGGCATGGGTCGAAGGCCGGAACCTCGGCGCCGGCGGCTCGATGTCCGAATCTGCATGGTGCGACAGGCTGAATCGCGCACGTCAGATGCGTCGCAGAGCAACCGTCACAGACGACGCAGAGCGTCGGCGGTGTGGGGGCCGAGACCGAGTGAGCGGGCGGCGTCGAGATCGGTTGCCGTGTCGACGTCCGTCCGCAGATCGGTCCATCGCGTGTGCGCGGGGTCGAGTTCGACGGCCCCGGCGGCCCGGTGCGCCGCAGCCGATCCCGGGCCGAAACGCGGTGCGTCGTCGAATGCTCCGGGGTCGTCGGGGGTGAAGGTGCCGTGCAGCAGCACGGTGCCGCTCCCGTCGCGGTCGGTGAGGAAACTGAGGCGGTGTGCGGGTGCCTCGTGCAGGACCTCGCGCAGCGAGCCGCTCGTCGCAGCGGGCAGATCGGCCTGGACGAACACGACCCGTGTGGAATCGGGCCACGTCTCACGCGCCCACCGCGCACCGTGACCGAAGGCGACGTTGAGCCCCGAGCCCGCGGTCGGAGAGACCACCTCGGGCAGCCCATGGGTACCCGCGCGCTGCGCGGCGGCGAGTACGTCGTCGTCGGGGCTCACGACCACGACCCTCGAGACGCCGGCACCGCGCAACGCCTCGACGGTGTCGAGGAACATCGCGAGGACCAGCGAGCTGCGGGTCGTCGGGTCGTCGTGGCCGAAGGCGGTCGCCAGCGTGGCCGCCAGCCTCGACTTCGCACGATGCAGACTCTTGACCGCCAGTACGGCCGCGACCGTCGCCCCGCCGGCCGCGGGGCTCCCCGAGGCGGCGCTGAGGTCGACGCTCAGGTCGACGGCGCTGTGGTCCATGCTGACCATCATGGTCCACCGCGGGACCGTGGGTGACATTCCGGGTCGGTCAGCGGGGGAGTGGCATTAGGGTGGGCTGGTAGTCGTTCGGTCCGGTGAAACGGACCCGGGGCAGGAGGAGTGCGGTGCGCGCGGCGGTCATGGGTGCTGGTTCCTGGGGTACGGCGGTGGCGAAGGTCCTCGTCGACGCGGGGACCGAGACGGTCATCTGGGCGCGACGCGCCGAACTGGCCGATGCGATCAACTCCGAACACGTCAATCCGAACTATCTGTCGGACATCACGCTTCCCGGGGAACTCACTGCGACCAGCGACCCGGTCGAGGCCCTGAGCGGCGCCGACATCGTCGTCTGCGGGGTGCCGTCGCAGTCCCTGCGGGAGAACCTCAAGCAGTGGACCCCGCACATCGGCTCCGATGCGTCGCTGGTGTCGCTCGCCAAGGGCATCGAGACCAGCACGCTGCTGCGGATGAGCGAGGTCATCGCCGAGGTCACCGGCGTCGCCGACGACCGCATCGCCGTTCTCACCGGGCCCAACCTCGCGCACGAGGTCGCCGAAGGGCAGCCCGCGGCGACGGTCATCGCCTGCACCGACGAGTCCCGTGCGGTCACCCTGCAGGGTGCCTTCAGCACTCGCTACTTCCGCCCGTACACCAACACCGACGTCATCGGCTGCGAGATCGGTGGCTCGGCGAAGAACGTGATCGCGCTGGCGTGCGGTATCGCGAGCGGCGTCGGCTTCGGCCAGAACACCCTCGCCACGATCATCACCCGCGGTCTCGCCGAGACCATCCGCCTCGGCGTTGCCGTCGGCGCGGAGATCGAGACGCTCGCCGGACTCGCGGGTGTGGGCGACCTGGTCGCGACCTGTTCGTCCCCGCTGTCGCGGAACCGGACCTTCGGCGCCCGGCTGGGCGAGGGAGCGACGATGGCCGAGGCGCAAGCAGCCACCAACGGACAGGTCGCCGAGGGCGTGAAGTCGTGTTCGTCCGTGCGCGCGCTCGCCGAGAAGCATCAGGTCCCGATGCCGCTCACCGACGCGGTGCACAAGGTGTGCCACGACGGGCAGTCGGTCGCCGACGCCATCAACTCACTGCTCGGCCGCAGAGCCAAGCCGGAGATCTACCGGGACTGAGGCCGTCGAACCGGGGCCGCGGAATCCGACGGCAGGTCAGCCGAAGTCGAGTGGGCCGCGATCGAGGGTCTGGTCGATGAGACCCGAGATGTCGGTGATCGGACCGTTCCCGGCGTTCGACGGGACCCACAGCGCGACGTAGGGGCGATGGTCGACGCACACGTAGGCCTGACCGGAACCGTCGACGGTGTCGGTGATGAACCACTGCACACCGGCCTGGCCCGCGGCGTGGATCTCCTGGAGGTTGCTCGTCGGGGACAGTTCCGCCGGCCGGGTCACCCCACAGCGGAGAGTCAGATCGTCGCCGGACCCCTCCGCGGGCCAGGACGCCCGATCCCCGGAGATCTCCTTGTCGCCGAACCCCTCGAATGTCTGCGGCACCGCCTCGAGCAGTCGAGTGCAGTCCGCCGATGCGCTCCCGTCGGCCGCATAGGACTCGACGGGGTTCACCGTATCGGGGCGCAGAGCGGCGAACGCGATGAAACCTGCGATCACCATGATCGGGATGGCGACGAGGGTCGCGATGAGCGCAGGACTCAGCCGGGAATCGGTGCCGTAGCGTTCGTCGGCGGTGGGGTCCTCGGTGGCCACGGCGGCATCATCACCGGCAGAGTCGTCGGCAACCGGGTCGTCCGCCTTGTCGTCCACGGGATCCTGCGGGGTGTCATCCGAACCTGCTGACGTCACGCCACCACATTAGGAGCCATGGAGGTCCGGGCCGACGCCGGGACCTGCAGAACCGGACCTAGCGGATGTTGGAGACCACCGGGCAGGTCAAGGTGCGGGTGATCCCGTCGACCTTCTGGATCTGAGGGACCACGTTCTCGGTGAGCTGCGTGGCATCGGCGGCATCCACTCGGACGATCACGTCGTAGGGTCCGCTGACCTCTTCGGACGAGGCGACCCCCGAGATCTCGGCGATCGTCGCCGCTGCCAGGGCGGCTCTCCCGACCTCGGTCTGGATCAGTATGTATGCCTGAACCACGGACATCCTCTCCGTTTGTGCCCCATCGCCGACACGGCTGCCGAATCCGGCGGCCATGGCGCTGCGCGGCGAACAGCGTTCGCCGTGAGCCCAATACACTGTGGCACACATTGTCACCGACAAACCCGCTCGCGCGCGACTCAAAGCGGACCGGACGAGAGTGAGACCCGACAAGTGACCTCCGACGACGTCGGCAGAGACAGATCCGACTCCGTCGGCATAGACAGGTCCGACTCGGTCGGTATAGACAGGTCCGACTCCGTCGGGGAGATCGGCGAGCGGGCCGTGATCGCGGCACTCACTGCGGCGGCGACCGCAGCCGGACCGGCCGACGACATCGTGATCGGCTCGGGCGACGACGCAGCGGTCCTCGACATCGGCGGCTCGGCGGTCATCAGCACCGACACCGTGGTCGAGGGACGGCATTTCCGGTTCGACTGGTCGACGCCGCAGCAGATCGGTGCGCGGGCGGTGGTCCAGAGTTCGGCCGACGTCGCCGCGATGGGCGGCCGGACGACGGGGCTGGTGGTGTCCATCGCCTGCCCGGCTGCGACGCCCGTGGGTGTCATACTCGACCTCAACGACGGTGTCGTCGGCGCCGCCCACGCGCTGGGCGCACGTGTTCTCGGTGGCGACCTGGTGGCGGCGGAGCAGGTGGTCGTGAGCGTCACCGCGGTCGGGGCCCTCGAGGGTCGACGGCCGGTGTCCCTGGGTGGTGCCCGTCCCGGGGACGTGCTCGCCGTGAGTGGTTCGCTGGGCGCGAGCGCTGCCGGTCTCGCGGTGTTGTCCACGCCCGGCGTCGACGATTCGCAGTGGCCGGAAGTCGTTGCTCTACACCGTGTTCCGATGCCCGATCTGAGTCAGGGTCCCGTCGCGGCCGCTTCCGGAGCGCATGCGATGACCGACATCTCCGACGGTCTCGTCGAAGAGCTCATCACCATGTCGCGGGCCGCGGAGGTGGCCATGGTCGTCGAGGTGGACGCCGTACCGCGACGACCCGATCTGGCCCGGCTGGCAACGGAACTCGGAGCCGATGTGGACGAATGGGTTCTGACCGGCGGCGAGGATCATCACCTGCTCGCGGCCTTCGACGCCGCATCCGTGCCCGACGGGTGGACAGTGATCGGAACGGTCCGCACGGCCACATCATCGACCCCGGAGGTGTGGGTCGACGGTCGGCGCGTCGGTGGGCCCGACGGACCAGACTTGCACGGGTGGCAGTCGTTCGCCGCCCCGCGCGGATGATGTGCCGAATCCGTGCGGTTCCGCCACCGGAACCGCCGCGCTCCACGACACTGTGGACATGGACTCGCGATCCGATTCCGCTGGCGAGACATCGTCGTCGATCCTCCTCGCGACCGTCGTCAACCCGGCCGGACTGACGCTGGCGAAGACGGTCACCCCGGAACGCGTGCCGGTGTTCGCATCGGTCGGTCTCGGTGCCAGCCCGTCGTGGCACGCCTTCGCCATCGACCAGACCGGGATCGCGTTCAGCGACGACGTCGGGGTGGTGGGGGACCAGCGCATCCGGATCGATCTCGATGCGCGGGTGGATCTGGACCCGACGCTGAGTTGGGCGCCCGGAGAGTTCTTCGGCCTCACCGGGGATCCGGTGCCGCAGTGTGCCCGTGGCACCCTGCGACGTGTCGTCGCCGAACTGGCCGACGCCGGTCTGCACGCCATGGTGGGCCACGAACTCGAGTTCGTTCTCGTCGCCGCGGACGGGGCGCCGCTGCCGTCCGCCCCGTGGACCCCGTACGGCGCGGTCGGATTGCTGGAGTACGAGGAGTTCGTGCGGGACGTCCTCGTCTCGTGCCGTGCCGCGGGCATCACCGTCGAACAGTTGCATCCTGAGCACGCGCGATGGCAGTTCGAGGTCTCTCTCGGCCCGGCGGACCCCGTCACCGCCGCTGATCGGCTCGTGCTCTCGCGGCTCATCATCGGTCGCATCGCCCGCAAGCACGGTCTGCGCGCGAGCTTCTCGCCGAAGCCCTTCGCCGACGAAGCAGGATGCGGGGCCCATCAACATGTCTCGTTGTACCGCGGAGATCAGCCACTGTTCTCGGGCGGGCCCGACGCGGCCGGGATGACGCCCGACGGCGCGCACGCACTCGCCGGCATCGTCGATGCGCTCCTCGAACTGCAGGGTGTGCTGTGCGGCTCGGTGGTGTCCGGGCTGCGCATGCTGCCCGGTCAGTGGGCGGGCGCGCACGTCTGCTGGGGTGTGGAGAACCGCGAAGCGGCGGTCCGGCTGGTCCGCGCGGACTCGGCGCACGACGTGAGTGTTGCTGGAGCGCAGACGGATACGTCGAATACCCGGGGGCGAGGTGCCAACATCGAGGTGAAGATCACCGACCCGTCTGCGAACGTCTACTTCGCCACCGCCGCCATCCTCGGCGCGGCGGCGGCCGGAATCGAGCGGGAGGCCACCCTGCCGCCGGAGGTCGGTGTCGACCCGCGCACCCGTGCAGCCGGGGAACGAACACTGCTCTCCACCGACCAGGGGGAGGTCGTCGACCGGATGGACGTGTCGCCGCTGCTGCGCGGGATCCTGGGCGACCCGGCGGTCGATGCACTCGTGGCGGTCCGCCGGTACGAGGTCATCCACATACCGGATCACACCCCCGAAGCACTCGCCGAACGGTTCCGGCTGGCCTGGAGCGTGTGACCGGCGCGGGTGGGCACGGACCGCTGTCGGTACGTGGCTAGAGTCTCGGTATGGCGATCTACGCACTCGACGACCGCGAGCCGGTTCTGGGCAACGACACCTATGTCCATCCCGATGCGGTGGTGATCGGAGCCGTCTCTCTCGGCGACGGCGTCTCGGTGTGGCCGGGGGCCGTCCTGCGCGGCGACTACGGCACCATCACCGTCGGCGAGCGCAGCAACATCCAGGACGGCACGGTCATCCACTGCACCGTTTTCGAACCGACCGTGATCGGTGCGCGCTGCGTCGTCGGACACAACGCGCACATCGAGGGCGCGACCATCGGCGACGACTGCCTCATCGCCTCCGGGTCGGTGGTCCTCAACGGTTCGACGATCGGCAACGGCGCCATCGTCGGAGCCGGCGCCGTCGTCCCGTTCAAGTTCGACGTGCCGCCGCGCCGCATGGCTCTCGGCGTGCCCGCGCGCCTGCGGGAGAACTACGAGGTCCCCGAAGGCCACACCGACCTCAACAGCGAGATGTACTTCCAGAACGCCCAGTACTACCGCAAATCGCTGCGGCGACTCGACTGACCGAATGACCACACCGATGGGACCGATGGGGAGACCGGAGTGACCGCACCGACCAAACCGCTCGCCGAGATCATCGACCCCGGCTGGGCCGAGGCCCTCGCCCCGGTCGAGCCGATCATCACCGAGATGGGTCAGTTCCTGCGCAACGAGATCGCCGAGGGACGCCGCTATCTGCCCGCCGGGCAACACATCCTGCGGGCCTTCACCCGGCCGATCGACGACGTGCGCGTGCTCATCGTCGGGCAGGACCCGTACCCGACCCCGGGACATGCTGTCGGACTGAGCTTCTCCGTGGCCCCCGACGTACGTCCGATCCCGCGATCACTGGCCAACATCTACACCGAGTACTGCTCCGACCTCGGGTATCCGATGCCGAGCAACGGCGACCTCACCCCGTGGGCCGACAACGGCGTGCTGTTGCTGAACCGCGTTCTGACGGTCGCGCCCGGGGAGCCCGCGTCTCATCGCAAGAAGGGCTGGGAAACGGTGACCGAATGCGCGATCAAGGCGCTCGTCGCCCGCGACGAACCGCTCGTCGCGATCCTTTGGGGCAAGGACGCCGCCTCGCTGCAGGAATGGTTGCCCGACGTCCCGACCATCGTCTCCGCACACCCGTCCCCGCTGTCCGCATCGCGCGGATTCTTCGGATCGCGCCCGTTCAGCCGGGCCAACGAGGAACTCGCCGATCTCGGCGCCGACCCGGTGGACTGGCGGCTGCCCTGACCCTCGCTCCCTGAGGTGCGAGGAGCGATAGCGACGAGCCACGAAGGGCCTGGTGACGATACTCACCAGGCCCTTCGTGGCTCGCTTCGCTCGCACCTCAGGGAGCGAGGACGTGCTTCGCTCGCACCTCAGGGAGCGAGGACGTGCGTCGCTCGCATCGCCGGCGAGCTTGAAACTCAGCGGGTCTTGGCGAACTCCGGCGCGCGCTTGCCGACGAACGCGTCGACGCCTTCGGTGCCTTCGGGCAGCCCCGACCGCTCGGAGATGGAACGGCCCTCGAGGGCGAGCTGCTCGATGAGCGAGTTCTCCGACGAGACCGAGAGCAGGTGCTTGGTGCCCGAGTCGGCGGAGCGGGGTCCGGCGGCGATCTTCTCGGCGTTGGCGCGTGCCACCGCCTCGACGTCCTCGTCGGCGACGATCTCGGAGAAGATGCCCCAGTTCAGTGCGTCGTCGGCCGAGAGGACGCGGTCGGTGAGGATGATCTGGCGGGCCCGGGCGGCGCCGACCGCGCGGGGGAGGGTCCAGGTGAGCCCGCCGTCGGGGGTGAGGCCGATGCCGCGGTATGCGGGACGCAGCTTGGAGGAGGTGCCGCCGATCGCGACGTCGGCGTGCAGGACCAACGACATGCCGGCGCCGGCCGACCACCCCTTCGCGGCGGCGACGACCGGGATCTCGGCCTCGTACAGCGCCGTGACGAAGGCATGGAAGTTGTCGGCGATCTGGCGCAGGTAGGTGGGGCGATCGTCGGCTGCGGCGAAAGCGCGGACGTTGCCGCCTGCACAGAAGTTCTTGCCCGCACCGACGAGCAGCACCGCTCCCACGTCACGACGGCCGCGCGCCACCTCGCGCAGCGCCTGGGTGCCGGCGGCGATCCCGTCGTCGTCGAGGGAGTTGCCCGCGCCCGCAGCCGAAATCGCGATTGTCAGGACGCCGTCGGCCTCACTGACGAGAGCCGGGGCGTCGGGCTGGGTGGTGTCGGTGGCAGGGGATTGCGTGGAGGTCATGCGCGAAACATTATCCCGCGCACACCAAAGACCCGACGCCGGGGAGCTTGCGCTCGGTGGCATCGGGTCTTGTGCTCTCGGAACCCCGGATCACCCGCATGCGGGTGACGGAAGATCAGACAGCTGCGGTCTTGCCGGCCTTCAGGCAGGAGGTGCAGACGTTCTTACGCTTGCGGTTGCCCGGGGCGACCTCGACGCGAACAGACTGGATGTTCGGGTTCCAGCGGCGGTTGGTACGGCGGTGCGAGTGAGACACCGACTTGCCGAAGCCCGGGCCCTTGCCGCAAATGTCGCAGACGGCAGCCATCGTCGAACTCCCTTGATAGATGAATATGGTCTTTGGTCAGCCTTCCGGATCGGCACCACCGGAAGGTGTGCGCGTGGACCGAAAGGCAACCCTGCAAGGATAACCAGCTCGGGTGGGAGTGACCAAATCCGGGTCGGAAGGCGCCATCCCGCGGTGCGGACGTCCCCGGGTCGTCGGGGGCGCCGAGTAACCTGACACACATCCTTCCAGCCGGTCCCGTCGGCCCGCGACCCAGCCCCGTCGTATGCCCACGTCAGAGCGAGAAAGAGTCACCGCGTGATCGCCCGCACCATCAACCCGCAGCTGCTGCGCGACTGGGCCCGTGTCTGTGTCGACCAGCTCGAGGAGTTCCGCGGCGAGATCAACGACCTCAACGTCTTCCCGATCCCCGATTCGGATACCGGCAGCAACATGCTCTTCACCATGCGTGCTGCCGCAGAGGCCGCCGACGCGGCACCGGATGACGCGACGTTGCCGCAGGTCGCCCGCGCGATGGCCGATGGTGCGGTGGCCCAGGCCCGCGGAAACTCCGGCATCATCCTGTCCCAGGTTCTCGTCGGCCTGGCCGACGGCGCAGAGATCCTCGGCGACACCGACTCCCTGACCTTCGGTGACCTGGCGTCGCTCGGCCTGCGCCTGGGATCGCTCGCAGCGACCCGCGCGGTCAGTGAGCCCCGCGAGGGCACGGTGCTGACCCTCGTGCGGGTGGCCGCCGAGTCGGCCGCCGCACATGAGAAGGAGACCGCCGCCGACATCGTCCGGGCCGTCGCCGACGACTGCGCCGAGGCGCTCGAACGCACACCGGAACAGTTGTCGGTGCTCGCCTCCGCGGGCGTCGTCGACGCGGGCGGGCGCGGTTTCCTCGTCATCGTCGACGCGATGGTCCGGGTGATCACCGGAGTGGCCAACCGCCGACGCCGCTACCGCGGCATCCTCACCGACAGCGCGACCCTCGGACACGGGGTCGATGACTCGTGCGTGGAGAGCAGCGATCAGGACTTCGAGGTCATGTACCTGCTCGACGGCGCGGCCGGTGAGCAGATCGCCCGACTCCGCGAGCGGCTGAACGAACTCGGCGACGCCGTGGTCATCGTCGGCGACAGTTCGAGCGGCGAGGGCGAGCGGTTCTCCGTTCACGTCCACACCTGCGAACCCGGTGCCGCTGTGGAGGCCGGTGCGGGACTGGGGCGCCTGTCGGACGTCCGCATCAGCTGCTTCGCGTTGGATGCCATTCGCGCACAAGCTGATTCGAACGAGCCTCCGCCCCGGCACAAGCGGGCGGTGGTCGCGGTCGCATCCGGCGAGGGGGCTGCCGACCTCTTCGCCGAGGCCGGGGCCACCGTACTCCGCGCCGACGACGGACTGACCGCACATGCGTTGGGGCAGGCGATCCGCGACACCGACAGTGCGCACGTGGTCGTGATGGCCAACGGCGCTCTCAGTTCTCAGGATCTCGTCACCGTCACCACCGACGTGCGTTCGACGCAGCGGTCGGTGCTGATGCTCCCGACGTCGTCGATGACCCAGTGCCTGGCCGCGCTCGCCGTGCACGACCCGAGCGAGATCCCGGATGTCGACGCCTATGCGATGGCCGAGGCCGCCGCCGGTGCGCGGTGGGGATCGCTGCAGCTCGCGACCACCAAGATGATGACGCTGGCCGGGATGTCGGAGGTCGGGGATGTCCTGGGACTCATCGGCGACGACGTCCTGGTGGTGGCGCCCGATCAGACCTCCGCGGGTACCGCACTGATCGACCTGATGCTCGCGACCGGTGGTGAACTGGTGACCGTGCTCGCGGGAACCGACGTCGACGAGGACGCGCTCGAGGCCGTCGGCGAACAGATGCGCCGCAACTACCCGGGCATCGAGCTCGCGGTCTACCGGACCGGGCAGCACAGCGATCTGCTGCAGGTGGGTGTGGAGTGAACGAGCTGGCCCTCGCGGATTCGCTGTCCGACGTCCTCGGTGCCAAGCCTGCCGAGAAGCTCGCGGGACTGGGTGTGACCACGGTCGGCGAACTGTTGCGCTACACACCGCGCCGGTACATCCGGCGGGGTCTCGTGGCCGACCATCAGCGACCCGAACCGGGGGAGTGGCTCACCATCGTCGGCCGGATCACCAAGGCCGACCTGATCCAGATGAAGAGCCGTCGCGGCCAGTTCCTCAAGGTCAAGGTCACCGATGACAACGAGGTCTACGAGGCGAGCTTCTTCAACCCGAAGTTCATCCGGCATCAGCTGCGCCCCGGAGCCCGGGTGATGATGGCCGGCACGGTCAAGTACTTCCGCGAGCAGATCCAGTTGTCGCATCCGGAGTGGATGATCCTGCCCGACGGTGACCCCGAGATCGAGGACCATGTCGTCGGCTCCAAGATGCTGACCGAGATGTACGCGGTCGAGGAGGAGATCGCCAAAGAAGAGGGGGTACATCCGGTCGTCGCGATGTTCGACCGCGAGATCCTGCCGATGTACCCGGCCACCAAAGAGGTTCAGACCTGGGACATCCTGGGTGCGGTGCGGCGAGTTCTGGATCACTGCGCGCCGATCCCCGACGCGTTGACCGATGCGCAGCGTCGAGAGCGCGGACTCGTCTCGACCGACGAGGCGATCCGTAGGATTCATCTGCCCGACTCCGAGGACGACGTGAAGGTCGCCTCGTATCGGCTGAAATTCGATGAGGCGCTGGCGATCCAGACGGTGCTCGCCCAGCGGCGCCTCGCGGGTCGCAGCGAGTCGGCGCCGCCGTGCCCGCACGTGCCCGGCGGCCTCGAAGACAAGCTGCGCGAGCGCCTTCCGTTCACGCTCACCGAGGGTCAGGTCGCGGTGGGCGAAGAACTGGCCGAGGACCTCGCGCTCGCCCAACCGATGTCCCGGCTGCTGCAGGGTGAGGTGGGTTCCGGTAAGACCCTCGTCTCCCTGCTCGCGATGCTGCGGGTCGTCGACAACGGATATCAGTGTGCGATTCTCGCGCCCACCGAGGTGCTTGCCGCACAGCATCACCGGACGATGAAGAAGATGCTCGGTGATCTCGCCGAGGGTGGCGAGTTGACCGCGGCCGAGGGGGCGACCCGGATCGCCCTGCTGACGGGATCGATGAAGACCAAGGGTCGGCGCGAGACGCTGCTCGACGTGGTGACCGGTTCCGCGGGCATCGTCATCGGCACCCACGCCCTCCTGGAGGAGAAGGTCGAGTTCTTCGACCTCGGCCTCGTCGTGATCGACGAACAGCACCGTTTCGGTGTCGAGCAGCGTGATGTGTTGCGCAACAAGGGCCGTGACGGTCGCATCCCGCACTTCCTGGTGATGACCGCGACCCCGATCCCGCGCACCGTCGCGATGACCGCCTTCGGCGACCTCGAGACGTCGGTCCTGCGTGAGCTGCCCCGCGGCCGTCAACCCATCTCGACGTCGGTGGTGCCGATGGGCCGGCAGAACTGGGTCGACCGGGTGTGGTCGCGTGCCAACGAGGAGATCGACGCCGGCCGCCAGGTCTACGTGGTTTGTTCGCGCATCGGCGACGACGACTCCCCGGAACCCGAACCCGGTCGCGATGGCGAGAAGGGGCCGAAGACGACGTCGGTGGTCGAGCAGTACGAGGCCCTCGTGGCGGGTCCGTTCGCGCATCGCCGGGTCGAGATGCTGCACGGCCGTCTGGCGCCGGAGGAGAAGGCCGAGATCATGGACGCGTTCGGCCGCGGTGAGGTCGATGTCCTGGTGTCCACCACCGTCATCGAGGTCGGCGTGGACGTCCCCAACGCCACCACGATGGTCATCGTCGACGCCGAGCGGTTCGGAGTCAGTCAGCTCCATCAGCTGCGCGGTCGCGTCGGCCGTGGTCAGCATGCAGGCCTGTGTCTGCTGATGACCAACAGCAACGAGATCTCCCAGTCGATGCAGCGTCTGCGCGCGGTCGCCGGATCGAACGACGGCTTCGAACTCGCCCGCGTCGACCTCGAACAGCGCCGCGAGGGTGACCTGCTCGGCTCGCTGCAGTCCGGTGTCAACACCTCGCTGCGGTTCCTCTCGCTGCTCGAGGATGTCGAGGTCATCGAGGATGCGCGCGGACTCGCCGAGGAGGTGGTGAGCGAGGACATCACGCTGCTGCACCACAGCCCGCTGGCCGATCTCGTCGACGGGATTCTGGTCCCGCAGAAGATCGCGTATCTCGACAAGTCCTGATCTGGGCTGGTGTTCCCGCCCTCTGCTCCCTGAGGTGTGAGGAGCGATAGCGACGAGCCTCGAAGGGCTGGCGACGTGAATTGCTGCGCAGGAATCAATTCCGAGTAAATGGAACCGCACCGCCCAGCGG
This sequence comes from Gordonia sp. C13, assembly GCF_023218005.1. Lineage (NCBI taxonomy): Bacteria > Bacillati > Actinomycetota > Actinomycetes > Mycobacteriales > Gordoniaceae > Gordonia > Gordonia sp. C13. Next base: position 21,494 of record NZ_JALPSY010000033.1, on the reverse strand, counting down.
TGCGTCAAAGTTCCATGGTCCTCTCCGACGCGACATTTCGATCGCCGACGCTGCGGCGGTTGCGTATGCGTCTTCGGTGGATCGGCTGGAACGGAGCGGCATCCGGGGCGTGGTCGGCGCGGCAGTGGGGTCTGCTGGTCTTCGCGGTGGTCACCGCGATCGTGGTCGCGGTCGGGTCCGGTGCGCTCGGCCCGCGACCCGACACCGACCCGCGGGTGCGGGCAATGGCGCGAGAGGCGTTGGCAAGCCTGGGGTCCATACCTGTTCACGCACAGCGGCCCGACCGCGACGACTACGACCGGAGCGCGTTCGGCTCGGCATGGACGGATGCGGTGGCCGTCGCCGGCGGCGGCAACGGATGCGACACCCGCAACGACATCCTGGCCCGCGATCTGCACGACATCCGGGCCGGACCGGTCTCGAGTTGTCCGAGAGCGGTCCTCGCGGGGGAGTTCCGGAGTCCGTACAGCGGAGAGTTCGTGGTGTTCCGTCGGGACCGCGGGGCGTCGAGCGTGCAGATCGATCACATCGTGCCGCTGGCCTACGCCTGGGACATGGGCGCGTGGTCGTGGGAGTTCGGCCGACGACTCGACTTCGCGAACGATCCGGCCAATCTGGTCGCCGTCGACGGGTCGTCGAATCAGGAGAAGAGCGACTCGGAACCGGCACGCTGGATGCCACCGGCGCGGGGGTTCTGGTGCCAGTACGCGATCCAGTTCGTGATGGTCAGTGCGACATACGGTTTGACGATCGATGAAGAGTCACGCGAAGTGCTCGCCGATGCCCTTCGTTGCGACGGTTGACGAGATTCAGGCGGCTTCACCATCGGCTGCGTTGTGCAGCAGGTTCAATCCGACGACGCCGATCAGGATGAGGAAGATGCACCCGAGACGAGCGAGTCCGGCGGGTTCGCGGAGGAACAGCATGCCGTAGATCGACGTGCCGACCGCGCCGATACCGACCCACACCGCATAGGTGGTGCCGAGCGGGATGGATCGGATCGCGTACGCCACACCGGCCATGCTGGCGATGACGCCGACGGCGAAAATGGCTGTGGGCCACAACCGGGTGAAGGTGTCGGACTTCTCCAGTGCGGCCATGTAGACGATCTCGATCAACCCGGCGATCACCAGCACAACCCACGGCACGTCCGACACTCCTCGTAAAACCGGCTCCACATTCGTTCGTCACCCTAAGTGCCGCCGGGCCGGTCCGCTGTCCGAGCGGATGTCGGGGACGGGCGCGGAGAGATATCAGTAAGTGCCGATGAGCTTCGCGACGATTCCCCGTGCGCCGACCCAGAAGACGATCGCGCCGAACATGGCCGCAATCAGTGATCCCGCGAATGCTCCGATCGACGCCGACGTGGTCGAGTCCAAGCCGACCTCGGGAACGTAGGAGGCGGCTGCGAACAACATCACGCAGCCGATCACCACAGCGCTCGCGCGTACGGCTGACGAAGTGCCCACGCGCCGGAGGCGCTCGTAGGCATGCGAAAGAACGGTCATCGAATCTTCTCCCCGCGGCAGATGCGACAGCTGACCCGCTCACTGGAGTGCAGCGAATTCAAGATAGCAAAGATGGGTGCACCGAATGAGCCGCTGCGTGAGCAGCCCCACGTATCCCTTTGGGGACGGATCGACCACGGCGCTACTCTTGACAACGGCATATCTCCCGCGACGACCTCGTCGCGGTGACCACCCGCGAAGTCGAGGAAGTTGATGAGCGCACCCACCGCAGAGCCCTCCGTCGCAACAGGCGAGTCCGACACCCAGAAGGTCGTCCTCGGACTCGCCAGAGCTGCGAAGTCGGCTTCCCGCTCCCTCGGCAGCCTGACGACGGCGGACAAGAACGAGGTTCTGCTCGCGGCAGCCGACGCCCTGGAGGCCGCCTCGGAGACGATCCTCGCGGCCAATGCCGAAGACATCCAACGCGCCGAGGAGGCCGGTACCGAGGCGAGCCTGCTCGACCGCCTGCGTCTCGATGAGTCACGCGTGGTCGGCATCGCCAACGGTCTGCGTCAGGTCGCGGTCCTGCCGGATCCGATCGGTGAGATCGTCGCCGGCAAGACCCTGCCCAACGGGCTCCAGCTCCGACAGCTCCGGGTCCCCCTCGGTGTCGTCGGCATCGTCTACGAGGCACGTCCCAACGTCACGGTCGACGCCTTCGGTATCGCCTTCAAGTCGGGGAACGCGGTGCTGCTCCGCGGCTCGTCGTCGGCGCGGTCGTCGAACGCCGAACTCGTCCGCATCCTGCGGGAGACCCTGTCCTCAAAGGGGGTCAGCGCTGACGCGGTGTCGTTGCTGCCCAGCGAGGACCGCTCGAGTGTCACCGCGCTCATCCGCGCCCGCGGACTCGTCGACGTCGTGATCCCGCGCGGCGGTGCCGGACTCATCGAGGCCGTCGTCTCCAATGCGACCGTCCCGACCATCGAGACCGGCGTCGGCAACTGCCACGTCTACGTCCACGCGCTCGCCGACCTCGACGTCGCCGTTCGCGTCATCCTCAACTCCAAGACGCGCCGGCCGAGTGTCTGCAACACCGCCGAGACCGTCCTCGTCGACAAGGCCGTCGCCGCCGACGCGCTGCCTCGGATCACCCAGGTGTTGCAGTCGCAGGGCGTGGTCATCCACGGCGACGAACCCGGCATGGAACCGGCCACCGAGGACGACTGGCACAAGGAGTACCTGTCGATGGACATCGCGGTGAAGATCGTCGACGACCTCGACGCCGCGGTCTCGCACATCGACACCTACGGCACGGGGCACACCGAGGCGATCATCACCACCGACCTTGCCGCCGCCGACGAGTTCACCCGCCGCGTCGACGCCGCCGCCGTCATGGTCAACGCCTCGACCGCCTTCACCGATGGCGAGCAGTTCGGGTTCGGCGCCGAGATCGGCATCTCCACCCAGAAGCTGCACGCCCGCGGCCCGATGGGCCTGCCCGAACTGACCTCCACCAAGTGGCTGGTCTGGGGCAACGGCCACGTTCGGCCGGCCTGATGACAACCCCTGCCGAGTACACCGGCTCCGGACCGCAGGTGGTCCCGTCGTTCACCTCGGTCGACGACGTCGTCGCGAAGCTGCGTGAGACCGGCTATCTCGCCGACGACGCCACCGCGACGTCGACCTTCCTCGCCGACCGGTTGGGCAAGCCGCTCCTGGTCGAGGGGCCCGCGGGTGTCGGCAAGACCGAGCTGGCCAAGTCGATCGCCGCGGCCACGGACGCCGAACTCGTCCGCCTGCAGTGCTACGAGGGCATCGACGAGGCGCGGGCACTCTACGAGTGGAACCACGCCAAGCAGATCCTGCACATCCAGGCCACCGGCAACCGCGCCTGGGAAGAGGCGAAGACCGACATCTTCTCCGACGAGTTCCTGCTGCCGCGTCCGCTGCTGAAGGCGATCTCGCGCAAGGGTTCGACCGTGCTGCTGATCGACGAGGTCGACAAGGCCGACGTCGACATGGAAGGTCTGCTCCTCGAGGTGCTCAGCGACTTCGCGATCACCATCCCCGAGATGGGAACCGTTGCCGCGCAGCGTCGTCCGATCGTGCTGCTCACCTCGAACGCCACACGCGAACTGTCCGAGGCGCTCAAACGCCGCTGTCTGTACCTCTACATCGACTTCCCCGACGCCGAGCGGGAGAAGGAGATCCTCGCGTCGCGGGTGCCGAACCTGTCGTCGTCGCTGAGCGCGGAGCTCGTGCGCATCGTCGGGGTGTTGCGGACGCTCGACATTCGTAAGAAGCCGTCGGTGGCCGAGACGATCGACTGGGCCAACACCTTGCTCGCACTCGGGGCGGGCGAGCAGGCCGACACCAAGCGAGGCGGCCTCGACGACGGTCTCATCGCGCGCACGCTCGGTGTGGTGCTCAAGCATCGGCCCGATCTGAAGACGGCTCTCAAAGAACTCAAGCTGGGCTGATGACGACTCCGCTCGTCGCGCACCTCACCGACTTCGTCGACGAGTTGCGTCGTCGCGGGATCGTCGTCGGGCCGTCGGCCCTGATCGACGCGGCGAGCGCGATGGAGGTCCTCGACCTGCTGGAGCGCTCCCGTCTCCGCGAGGGTCTGGCGACCACGCTGCTCGTCGACAACTCCCATCGCGGGGTGTTCGATCGCGTCTTCGATCTGTGGTTCCCGGTGGGTGCCGGAATGCGCACCGTCACCGAGGATCTACCGCGTGATGAGGAGGGCGCCCTCGACGTCGAGGCGGTGCGCGATGCGCTCGCGGAGATGCTGGCCGACGACGCGGCGGCCAGTGACGGCCGGCTCGAGCAGGCGATCGCGATGATCGTCGACGAGCTGGGGCGTTATGGCTCCACGAAGGGTGAGGCCTTCTCGGCGTATCAGGCGATCTCCGCGGTCAGCCCGCAGACGCTGATCGCCAAGATCGCCGCGGCGATGGCCGGGGACGGCGACGGCGAAGGTGGCCGACCGGGCACCGAGCCGCTGTACCGGCAGGCCGCCCGGCAGAAGGCTGCCGATCTGCGCGCCGCGATCGAACGCGAGACGCAGCGTCGGATGGCCGATCGCAACGGCCGCGACAAGGTCGGGGCCTACGCGGTGCCGCCGCTGCCCGAGAACGTCAACTTCCTCTCCGCCGGCGCCAAGGAACAGGTGGAGATCCGCAAGACCATCGAGCCGTTGGCCCGGCTGCTCGCGGCGAAACTCGAGACGCGGCGGCGTCGGGCCCATCGCGGTGCGGTCGACGTTCGCAAAACGCTGCGTGCGTCGATGTCCACCGGCGGTGTCCCGATCGAACTCAGTCACCGCAAGCCGCGTCCCGGACGCCCGGAGCTGATCATCATCTGCGACGTCTCGGGGTCGGTAGCCGGCTTCAGCCAGTTCACGCTTCGGCTGGTGTACGCCCTGCGCCAACAGTTCTCGAAGGTGCGGGTGTTCGCGTTCGTCGACACCGTGGACGAGGTGACCGAGTTCTTCGACCACGGCGAAGAGGATTTCGGCGCGGCGATGCACCACATGATCTCGACCGCGCGGATCTCCACGCGCGACGGGCATTCCGATTACGGGAACATGCTCGCCGGTTTCGTCGGCGACTACGCGGAGACGCTGACCCACCGGGGAGCACTGCTGGTCCTCGGCGACGGCCGCAACAACTACCACGACGCGCACGTCGATGCGCTCGCCGAACTCGTCGACCGTGCCCGCCACGCGTACTGGCTGAACCCCGAGGCGAAGGAGCACTGGGGGACCGGTGACTCGGCCGCCACCGACTACGCGGAGGTCATCGACATGTTCGAATGTCGCAACGCGACGCAGCTCGGCACGGTCATCGCCGACCTGCTGCCGATCTGAGCGCGGCCTCACCGCGTAGACTCACCGTCCATGTCAACCGACCGCCACCGTGCGCGCCGCATCGGCGTGATGGGTGGCACGTTCGACCCGATCCACAACGGACACCTCGTCGCGGCGAGCGAGGTCGCTCATCGCTTCGAACTCGACGAGGTGATCTTCGTCCCGACTGGGCGCCCGTGGCAGAAGCTGGGCGAGCATACGATGGTCAGCCCACCTGAAGACCGCTACCTGATGACGGTCATCGCCACGGCGTCGAATCCGCAGTTCAGTGTCAGTCGTGTCGACATCGACCGCGACGGCGACACCTACACCGTCGACACGTTGCGCGACCTGCGGAACCAACTGCCCGACGCGCAGCTGTACTTCATCACCGGCGCCGATGCGCTGGAATCGATCCTGTCCTGGCAGGATTGGGAAGAACTGTTCGACCTCGCCCGCTTCGTGGGCGTGAGCCGACCCGGTTACGAACTCGACGCCACCCACCTGGCCCAGCACCTGGAGCAGATGCCGGACGACACGCTGCACCTGCTGGAGATCCCGGCGCTGGCGATCTCGTCGACCGAATGCCGCACGCGTGCGGCGCAGGGTCGGCCGGTCTGGTACCTGGTGCCCGACGGCGTCGTGCAGTACATCGCCAAGAGGAAGCTGTATCGTGCGCCTCGGGCGTCGTCGCCCGGTGTATCCGCGCCGGGAGCTCCGCGAGCGGGCGGCAATGACACTGCACCGGGAGCGGAGCGGGTGGGCTACGAGGAGCCTGCACCCGGGGCGGACCGGGCGTCGACCCGTAAGTGAATTTCGAGAGGACTTGTGTGACTGCGTCAGCTGAAGCGTTGGAGATGGCCAAGGTGGCTGCTCTGGCGGCCGCGGAGAAGCTCGCCCATGAGGTGACCGTGATCGATGTGTCGGAACAGTTGGTGATCACCGACGCCTTCGTCATCGCTTCGGCGGACAACGAGCGGCAGGTCAATTCGATCGTCGACGAGGTCGAGGAGAAGCTGCGCGAGGCCGGCCACAAGCCGCTGCGTCGCGAGGGCACCCGTGAGGGACGTTGGGCGCTGCTCGATTATGCCGACATCGTCGTGCACATCCAGCACACCGACGAGCGTCGTTTCTATGCGCTGGAGAGTCTGTGGAAGGACTGCCCGGTCGTCGAGGTCGAAGGACTTTCGTGAGCGGGGGTCCCGACACCCACGACACCGCGGTCGAACGTCTGACCCCGGTCGTCCGGCGGCTCATCCTGTTGCGCCACGGGCAGACCGAGTACAACGCGGGTAGCCGTATGCAGGGCCAGCTCGACACGGACCTGTCCGAGCTCGGTGTGCGACAGGCGAATTCGGCTGCCATCGAACTGGCCAGGCGACAACCGCTGGTGATCTGGTCGTCGGACCTGAAGCGCGCGCGGGACACCGCGGAGGCCCTCGCCCAGCGGACCGGACTGGCGGTGACAACCGATGTGCGCCTGCGTGAGACGCATCTCGGCGAGTGGCAGGGCCTGACGCATCTCGATGTCGACGAGGTCATGCCGGGCGCGCGTGCGGTGTGGCGCGACGACGCGACGTGGACGCCGCCGGGCGGCGAGAGCCGCGTCGACGTGGCGAGGCGCTCCACCCCGCTGGTCGACGAGCTGATCGAGCAGTTGCCGGACTGGGGTGTGGGCGACAATCCCGAGGCGCCGGTGGTGCTGGTGGCGCACGGTGGGGTGATCGCAGCGATGACCGCGGCGCTCCTCGGTCTGCCGGTGGACAACTGGCCGGTCTTCGGCGGCCTCGCGAACACCAGCTGGGTGCAGCTGTCGGGTCACGGTGCGCCCGGTGATCTTCCGCGGTGGCGGTTGGACGTGTGGAACGCGTCGGCCGAGGACTCGGACCCCGCCGTTCAGTGACCGAGGTGAACATCGGCGCCCCTCCGGGGGAGCGCTGCATGATGGTCCTGTCCGACTCGCTGGCCTACTACGGCCCGGTCGGCGGGCTCCCTGCGAACGATCCGCGGATCTGGCCGTCGCTGGTCGGTGCCGATGTCGGTCTGCCGGTGAAGTTGTTCGGCCGGATCGGCTGGACGAGCCGCGACGTCTGGTGGGCGCTGACCCAGGACCCGAACATCTGGGCCACCGTCCCGCACGCCGACGTCGTCGTCCTGGCGTTCGGCGGCATGGACACGTTGCCCTCGCCGTTGCCGACCGCGCTGCGCGAGCAGATCCGCTACGTGCGGCCGAATCGGCTGCGGCAGTTGGTCCGTGACGCATATTCGTGGGTGCAACCCCGTGGCTCACGTCTTGGATGGCCGCTGGCGCTGCCGCCGAAGGTGACCGTCGAATACCTCGACAAGATCCGCGAGGCCCTCACACAGCTCCGTCCGGATCTGCCGATCGTCGTGTGCCTGCCGCCGACGCATCGCAGCCCGTACTACGGCTACGTCCACACGGGCCGGATCCCGACGACGGCGGCGATCGCGCGGTGGGCCGAACAGCACGGATTGCCCTGCGTCGACTTCTATCCCGTGACCCGGGACGCCTTCGAGGATCCGGCGGCGGAGATGAACCCGGACGGCATCCACTGGGGCTTCTCCTGCCATCGTCAGATCGCCGATCTGGTGACGCCCGTGGTCGAGAAGAGCCGGGCGAACACGTAGTAGCCGAAGCTCGTGACTCCCCTGTGAGGGGCGGCCGGTGAACCGGCTAACGTAGACGGGTGCCTGTCGTCGTCGTCACAGATTCGTCGTCTCGGTTACCGGAAGCGGTCACCGAGCGATACGGGATCCGACAGGTCCCGCTGCATCTCACGATCGAGGACAAGGACTACCGAGAGGGCGTCGACCACATCCCGGAGGATGTCGTCTCGACGCCGGGAGTGACCACCTCGGGTGCCAATCCGAGTGAGCTGACCGAGTACTACGAGTCGGCACTCGAAGCGAGCGAAGGTGCCGGCGTGGTGGCCGTGCACATGTCGCGCAAACTGTCCGGCACGTGGAGTTCGGCGCGGCTGGCGGCGGAGAAGTTCTCCGGGCAGGTCCGCATCGTCGACTCCCGGTCTGTCGGTCTCGCAGTGGGTTTCACGGCCATCGCAGCGGCACAGGCGGCCGCGGACGGTGCCGACCGGGATCGCGTGTACGAGTCCGCGATCCGCCAGGCCGCGACCGTCGACTCGCTGCTGTGCGTCCAGCAGCTCGACAACCTGCGCCAGAGCGGCCGGATCTCCGCCGCCGGCAAGCTCTTCGGTTCGGCGTTGTCGATCAAGCCGATCCTGCACATGGTCGACGGCACGCTCCAGCTGAAGGAACGTCACCGTACCTTCTCCAAGGCCCTCGACAAGATGGTCGACGCGGCGGTCGAATCGGCCGGCGGACGCGCGGTCACGGTCGGCGTCCAGCACTGCGAGACCCCTGACGTCGCGGCGGATCTGCTCGCCACACTCCGCAACCGGCTGCGGATGGTGACCTCCGAGCTGACCGTCGACCTCGGACCCATCCTCGGCTCGCACGTGGGCCCGGGATCGGTGGGCATCGTCATCGCGGCACATCTCGAACCGATCGAGGGGCTCGGGGAAGACTGACGTCGCCCTGTCGACAGCCCGGCTGCTGTCCACAGATCTCTCGGCTGCGCGCTGTGCCACGTCGATTCGACGCCGAACAGCCCTAGCGTGTGGCGCCATGAGCGCATCAGGACGGCGGAATCCGTTGGACCGTCTGGGACCGGTCGAGTCGCCGACGCGGCGGGATCTGTCGCCGGCCGCCGCCGAATCCGACCCACCGCCCGGTGTCGGCGACCCGGTGGCGGCAGCTGTCGCCGTCGAGGAATCCGAACATCCGGGCTGGGGGATCGGCGGGATGCCGACGTGGCTGGATGCGCCACCACCGTCGCCACCGCGCCGCGGTCGGGGCGGGCGGTTCGACGACGTCCTCGATTCCGACGACGATCGGTTGGGCGGAGACTGGGACGAGGACGATGATCCCGTTCCGCGTCGACGCTTCGCGGTGGCACCGCCCGCGGCTATCGCACTGATCGCGGTCGGGGTGATCGCCTGTGTGGTGGCCGGATTCGGACTGTTCCGCGGAACGGATTCCGCGCCGGTGGTGGACTTCGGCGCGGCCGGACTGTCGTCGTCGACGAACGACGTTTCTGCGTCCCCGGTTGCACCACCGAGTACGACGCCGGCGCAACTGGTGGTGAGTGTCGTCGGGTTGGTGAACAAACCGGGGCTGGTGCGTCTGGCTCCCGGTGCCAGGGTGGCGGAGGCGATCGATCAGGCCGGCGGGGCGCGCAAGGGTGCGGACCTGTTGTCGCTGAATCTCGCCCGGGTGCTGCGAGACGGGGATCAGGTGCTCGTCGGTTATGCCGGTGGTGAGGGGCAGATGTCGATGCGCAGCGCGGTGGTCGGCGCGGAAGGTGCTGCGCCGGCGCCCGGTCCTTCTGCGAGCCCGGGTGGTGGTGCGCCACTGGAGTCGTCGGCGGCCGAACCCGGCGGCCGGGTCGATCTGAACACGGCGACCGAGACGGAGTTGGATGCACTGCCCGGCATCGGTCCGGTGACGGCGAAGGCGATCCTCGACTGGCGAGAGCGCAACGGGCGCTTCACGTCGGTGGACCAGCTCGCCGAAGTGGACGGGATCGGGCCGGCGCGACTGGCGAAACTGCGTGACCTCGTGACGGTTTGACGATGGACCTCCGGCTGCTCGTGCCGGCGGTGATGGTGTGGTCGGTGACGGCGTGCGGTCTGGTGGCCCCGGTCGGTGTCAGCATCGGCATCGCGATCGTCGCGTCGGTGGCCGCCGTCGCCGGTGCATGTGGCTCCCGCCGGTTCGGCTGGGAAGCGGTGGGGCTCGTCGTCGTGGGAGCCGGCCTGGCCGCTGCCTGTGCGACATCGCTCGCCCTCCGGCAAGAGGTACGCGCCGATCACCCGTTGGCGCATGTGTCGGGAAAGGCGACGGCGGTCATGACCCTCCGCAGCGATCCGACCCCGATCGGACCCGCGGGTCAGGGACGGATCCGTGCGCGAGTCGACGTCGAACAGATCGGCAATCTGCGGGTCACGAGCGCAGCCGCAGAGCTGCGCGGTGCGGCACAGGCATGGTCGGGGTTGTTGCCCGGCCAGCGGGTTGTCGCGGTCGTGAAGGTGCGGGCACCGCCGGGCCGAACTCTGCTGGTCGCATCACTGACGGCCTCTACTCCGAAGCTGGTCGGTGAACCTGCCGCGTATCAGCGGGTCGCCGGGTCGATCCGGCAGCGCCTACAACTGGTGGCCACCCGCGGCCTCGAACCGGAAGCAGCAGGCCTGCTGCCAGGGCTCGTGATCGGCGACGAGAGCGGCGTCGACGAGGACCTGCGCGACGACTTCCGCGCCGCCGGACTCAGCCACTTGACAGCAGTGTCGGGAGCGAACTTCGCAATCGTCTGCGGGGCAGCACTTCTCATCGTCAGAAGCATCGGCGTACCACCGCGCGCCGCGGCGGTCATCGGACTCGCGGTGATAGTCGGGTTCGTGATGCTCGTCCGACCCACGCCGAGCGTGCTGCGGGCGGCGCTGATGGGTGCGGTCGGGGTGCTGGCGCTGTTCGCGTCGCGGCGCTCGCAGTCGATGCCGGCTCTCGGGGCCGCGGTGATCGGTGGCCTGCTGTGGTGGCCCGAACTCGCGCTGCAACCGGGCTTCGCGTTGTCGGTGGCGGCCACGTGCGCCATCGTGCTGTGGGCGCCCCGTCTGCGGGACCACTTGCGGGCGTGGCGATGTCCGCCGGGGCTGGCGGAGGTGATCGCGATGGCGGTCGCCGCGCAGGTGGTCACCGCGCCGATCGTCGTGCTGGTCACGGGTCGGCTGTCGGTGGTCGGGATCGTGGCGAATCTGCTCGTCGCGCCCGTCGTCGCGATCATCAGCGTCGTCGGTACCATCGCCGCCCTCGTGGGTGCGTTGGGTCCGCCGGACGGGGCCGGCGCGGGGATCGCCGAACTGCTGGTCCGCGCACTGGGGCCGGAGCTGTGGTGGATGGTGCGGTGCGCGCACGTCCTCGGCGGACCGTCGTGGGCGAGTGTCGAGATGCCGTGGGCGTGAAAACCGCCCCTGGGATGCGCCCGCCAGAACGCGGCCGTCGGCGATATGTCGCCGGCGTTGCTGCACAGGGTGTTTTCCGTGGGCGGATCACAGCGCGGGGGGCACGGGACGGGTTCGGGAGGGAAGTTGAGGCAGATGCCCCACGCGGGTGAGGCGGGTCGCGGACGACGCTGGGGTCATGAACACACAGACACCCCGAGAAGTCGTCACCGATGTCCGCGCTCACCCGCGGCTCGCCGACGGCGATGACGAGCGATTCGCCGGTTATGGCGTCATGGGCCTGCCGTTCGCGTCGGGCCACTATCTGGCCCTGCGTGACATGGTCGCCAGTTCCATCGGACCCGCATATCGGTCCGTCTGGCATCGAGATCCGAGTGGACACTGGGCGCTCTACACCACAACCGCTCCCGACCGGAGTTGCCCGCGCTACTTCGGTGCCGGCGCGACCACGCGACACGTTCCGTCGATCAATGTCGGATGGGCCGACGATCGGACGTTCGAGGTCACGATGGGCGAGACGCTCCGCTGGACGGTCGAGCTGGCCTCGTCACCGGCGACCCGGCTGATGACCGCGCTGAGTGGTGCGACGCCCACCGCAGCGTGGCGCAGCCGGACCATTCTGCATGCCATCGGCCCCATGGCAACGGTGATGTTGCGCGCCGGCCGAATCCGCATGTGCGCACGGACCCCGAATGGCCCCCAGTTCCGCGGAACACCGCTGTACGTCTGGCGCGTCGGCGACAGCCGGGCATCGCTTGACGGTGAGACCTTCGGCGCTCCCGCACCACTCGACGAACAGATCAGCATCGGCGACATCCCGCTCCCGCAACGCGGACTGTTCTTCGTCGGCCGATCGGCCTTCGACGCCCCTGTACCCACCGACAAAACCCAGCAGCATCTCACCGACACCGGAGCACCGACATGACCACCACCGAAACGGCCCCGCCGACAACCCTTCTCACAAGCACTGCCTACCTCGTCTACGGGGTGACGGCCTACGTCGCCTTCCTGGTGGTGTTCCTGTGGGCCATCGCCTTCGTCGAGAATGCCTCGATCGTGATCGGAGGCGTCGAGATCGTGCCGCGGACCATCGACCGCGGCGGACCGTCAGGGGGAATCGTGGTCGCGGTGGTGATCGACCTCGGGCTGCTGGCGCTGTTCGCGGCCCAGCACAGCGTCATGGCGCGCGACGGGTTCAAACGACGGTGGACGCGGCTCGTGCCGCAGCCGATCGAGCGCAGCACCTACGTCCTGGCTGCGACCGCGTGCCTGGCAGTTCTGCTCTGGTGGTGGCATCCGATCACCGCCACCGTCTGGGACGCGTCCACGCCCGCACTGCGGTGGGTTCTCGTCGCGGCGTCGTTGTTCGGCTGGATTCTCGTACTCTCATCGACGTTCCTCATCAACCACTTCGATCTGTTCGGTCTACGTCAGGTGGTCGCCAACGCGCGTCGGCGACCGCTCCCGCCCTACCGGTTCGTCACGCCCCTCTGGTACGGGATCGTTCGCCACCCGATCTATCTCGGGTTCGTCATCGCCTTCTGGGTGGCCCCGACGATGACCGTCGGACATCTGGTGTTCGCTTGCGCGACAACGGCTTACATCTTCGTCGGTATCCACCTCGAGGAACGGGACCTTATCCGGGCGTTCGGGAACGACTACGTCGACTATCGCCATCGCGTGCCGATGCTGGTGCCCGGTCTTCGTGCGCGGCGCGCGTCCCGACCCGCGCAGGCACGGGTCGCCTGACACCCGGGGCGATGAGCGCGACAATGAACGCCATGAGCCCGCAGACGGTGCTGCCGCGTCGTGTCGAGGTGCTGGCCGGCCTGTCGGTCGCCATCGACCTCGGACTCGGTCAGCCCGCCGAGCACATGCTGCGGTCGGCGGTCATCGCCACACGATTGGCACGCCGGCTCGGGCTCGACCGCTCGCAGCAGGACACGGTGTACTACGCGACGCTGGTGATGTGGATCGGCTGTCATGCCGATTCCGCCGAGTATGCGCGCTGGTTCGGCGACGACATCGCGGTGCGCCGGGACGCCTACCTCGTCGACTGGTCGGGACTTCCGTACCTGCGTTTCCTCGTCGGCAATCTCGGTCGCGGAGAATCACTTCCGCATCGGATGAAGATCATGGCCGAACTCTTCCGGGATTCGCGCGGCAACTTCGCGGCACTCGTGCACTCGCACTGCCTGTCGGCGGCTGCACTGGCCGACCACATCGGACTGGGGCCCGATGTGGAGCGAGCGATCACCTACACGTTCGAGCGTTTCGACGGGGGAGGGTTGCCCGGCGGGGTGGCGGGTGCGGAGATCCCGATCGAGATGCGGGTGGCGCAGCTGGCCGACATGGCCGAGGTCCACCAGCGAACGTACGGCGTCGACGGAGCGGTCGCGATGGCGCGGAGCCGGCGGGGCGGGCATTTCGATCCCGACGTCGTCGATGCCTTCGTCGACGACCCTGCCGTACTGTTCCCGGCCGATGCCGACGATCCGTGGGAACTGGCGTTGGCCATCGCGCCGGATGCCGAGCTGCGTCTCGACGATCCGGGACTGGACCACCTGCTGCTCGCCATCGGAGATTTCGTCGATTTGAAATGTCCCTTCGCGCTGGGTCATTCACGCGGGGTGTCGGCATTGGCGGAATCGGCTGCCGGACACCTCGGTCGCGAGCGGTCGGAGATTGACGACATTCGCCGGGCGGGTTGTCTCCATGATGTCGGGCGGATCGGGGTGTCGAACCAGATCTGGTCGAAGTCCGGCGACCTCACCGCGGCGGAGTGGGAGCGGGTTCGCATGCACCCCTATCTCACCGACCGCGTCCTCACGCGCATCCCGGGCCTCCGGGACGTGGCACGCATCGCGCGGACCCACCACGAGCACCTCGACGGCACCGGCTATCCGCTGGGACTCAACGGACCGGCGCTCGGGCAGTCGGAGCGCATTCTCGCTGCCGCGGTCGCATATCGGTCGGCGGTCGAGCCACGGCCGTATCGGGAGGCGATGTCGACGGACGAGGCGGCTGCACGGCTCGAGCGCCGCGCCCATCGCGGTGAGCTCGACGCCGACTGCGTCGAGGCCGTCCTCGCCGCCGCGGGTCACGCGCGGACCCGGGCACGACGCACCGACGCGCTCACACCGAGGGAGCGGGAGATCCTCGGACTCGTCGCGCGTGGGCTGTCCAACCGGGAGATCGCGTCGAAGCTGGTGCTCAGCGAGAAGACCGTGCGCAATCACGTCGAGCGGACATACACGAAGATCGGGGCGTCGAACCGGGTGGGCGCGAGCCTGTATGCGCTGGAGAACGGGTTGGCGGGACCGGGGTGAGCCGCGGCCAGAAATCCGCCCCCGGAATCCGCCCCTGGAAACGACCCTCCAGCGGGCCGCGGCCGACAATACGTCGTCGGAGCCGCTGCACAGGGCGCTTTTCGGGGGCGGATTTCAGCGCGGGGCGGACCGGCCACACCCGCGAACCCGTGTCGGCCCGATCTGGCACGATGAGCACGTGACCGATCGCCTGCACCTGCTCCTCGGAGACGACGACTTCCTGACCGGCCGGGTGATCTCCGCGGTCGCCGAGGCGACGTCGAAGGAGGCGGGCACCCCGGTCCCGGTGACCCGGGTGCGTGCGGGTGACGTCAGCGAACACGAGCTCGCCGAGTTGCTGAGCCCGTCACTGTTCGCCGAGGAACGCATCGTCGTCGTCGAGTCTGCTGCCGAAGCCGGTAAGGAACCGGCGGCGCTCATCGCAGCGACGGCCTCATCTCTGCCCGAGGGCATCACGTTGATGGTGATCCACTCCGGTGGTGGTCGCGCCAAGTCGATGGTTCCGGCCTTGAAAAAGGCCGGCGCCGTCGAGCACGCGACCACCGCGCCGAAGTGGGCGTCAGACCGGATGACCTTCGTCCGCAACGAATTCCGGTCGCTCGGCGTGAAGGTCAGCGCCGACGTCGTCGAGCAGGTCGTCGAAAGTGTGGGATCGGAACTGCGTGAGCTGGCCGCCGCATGTGCTCAGCTCGTCGCCGACACCGGCGGCAAGGTCAACCGCGAGAGTGTGCAGCTGTACTACCAGGGCCGGTCCGAGGTGACCGGCTTCGAGGTCGCCGACAAGGCGGTCCTGGGGGACAGGGCCGGAGCGCTCGAGTCGCTCGCCTGGGCGCTGCACCACGGTGTGCCGCGCGTGCTGCTGGCCGACGCACTCGCCGAGGCCGTCCACGCCATCGCCCGCATCCGGCCGATGGGTTCGATCGATCATTTCGCCGCCGCCTCCGAACTCGGCATGCCGCCGAACCGGGTCAAGAGCGTGCAGGCGAAGGCCAAAGCCTGGGACTCGGAGTCGATCGCCCGCGCGGTCGGCGTGGTCGCGAAACTCAACGGCGACGTCAAGGGACAGGCCGCTGACGCTGATTACGCCCTGACCTACGCCGTCGCTACGGTCGCGGATCTCCGACCGGACGGTCGACGACGCAGCTGAATCAGCAACAGGTTCCGTTGAGCGATACCTATTGCTGAATCGCGCCGGGCAGGGCTGGTTTCGATACAGCTCGTCGCCACTCAGCCAGCTGGTGGCGAGGATGCGCGCGGGGTGGCTCAGCCCGCGTGGGGAGCGGCCCAAACCATCAACCCTGAAGAACGACGATCACCCCGGCAACCGCGTGGATGCTGCCGGGGTGATCGTGAGTATGAACATATGACGGCGCGCTACGCGCCGAGGCGACCCGGGGGTCGGGGTGGGTCAGCTCAGAGCTTGTTGACCGCGAGAGCGATGGCCGACTTCTTGTTGGCGGCCTGGTTGGCGTGGATGACGCCCTTGCTGGCGGCCTTGTCGAGCTTGCGGCTCGCGGCCTGACCGAGCTCGGCTGCCTTGTCCTTGTCGCCGGCCTCGACTGCCTCGCGGAAGCTACGGATCGAGGTACGCAGTGCCGACTTCACCGACACGTTGCGCTGCCGGTTCTTCTCGTTGGTGCGGTTGCGCTTGATCTGAGACTTGATGTTCGCCACGCGTGTTACCTCTGTCGTTGCTGGTGGATATGTTTGGCTGTTCTGGTCGGGCGGCGGACCGGGTGGCCCGAACTCGCACCGCGCGGTGTCGGCTCGTGAAGGATCTTCACGGCGTCACCGCAACAGCGGACAACATTACCAGCCGGGATCAGTCAGCCCAAAATCCGTCGTCGGGCCGATGCGCGCCGATAAGAATCATCGTGGGTGTAAGTCTAGGCTCGAATCATCATGTCCGTCGTTTACGTACACATCGGCCTTCCCAAGACCGGCACCACGCACCTGCAGGATCGACTCTGGCGCAACCGTGACCTGGCGTTACAGACATCGGGGTTGCTCTACCCGGGCAATGTGATCTCCGATCACTTCCACGCCGCGGTCCACCTCCAGCCGGAGCGCTACCTCGACTGGGCCGATCCGGCCTTCGCCGGAGTGTGGCCCAAGCTGCTCGGTCAGATGCGGGCCTGGCCGCAGACCTCGCTGTTGTCGCATGAGCTCTACAGCACCGCGACGAGTGAGCAGATCGAGCGACTCCTGGCCGACCTGTCGTTCGCCGACGAGGTCCACGTCATCGCGACCGTCCGCGACCTCGCCCGCCAGCTCCCGTCGGTCTGGCAGGAGAACGTCAAGAACCAGCGCCGTGCCTCCTTCGACGAGTTCGTCGACGCGGTCGCATTCGCGGCGGAGTCGAACACGGTGGGTGAGGCATCCGTGGAGGATGCCGGTCCGCTCGTCGAGGACGAACCGTTCTGGGAGTTCCAGGACCACGTCGGCATCCTCGCGAAGTGGGCGAGGTTCGTCGGACCCGAACGCGTGCACGTGGTGACCGTGCCGCGCGGTCGTCCGGAGCCGGGCGACACCCTCTGGGACCGCTTCCTCCGGGTCATGGAGGTCGACTCCGGTCCGCTGAACGTCCCGGTCCCGAGTCTCAACAGTTCGTTGTCGGCGTCGCAGGCCGAGTTCCTGCGCGGTCTGAATCAACGCCTGCAGCCGGAGACCATCGAGTGGCGCCGGTACGAACGCATCATCAAGGGACAGGTGATCGGCGAGATCCTGTTCGAGGCGCGCTCGGGCGCACCCCAGGGGCTGACGGTCAAACACCGGCAGTGGGCGGCGGCCCAGGCGGCCACGATGGTGGAGGCGGTCCGCAGCGCGGGATACGACGTCGCGGGTGACCTCGCCGACCTCAACGTGTCGCCGGAGGGCGCCACCGATGACGCGCCGATGCCGTCGGACCGCGAGGTGCTCGACGTGGCACTCGACACGATCGCCGCGATGGTCCTCGCGGCGCCGCTGCCCAAGACGGGACCGCCGGTGAAGACCCGCGCGGCCAATGTCCTGCGCAGAGTCAAGCGTCGCGCGCTGGCGATGCAGCGGTCACGGTGAGGCGTCGCCGTGGGCCGTCCACGACACAGGTGAGCAACCGTCGTGCCGATTGCACGATTTTGCGGCACCATGGCAAATTATGACCCCCGCATCGACAAGTGCGCCTGCCAAGAAGGCGGCGCGTAAGTCCGCATCCGCGAAGACAACGACGTCGAGCTCGTCCGGGAAGGCGGCTTCGGGCCGCTCCGGCTCGTCGAAGAGTTCGGGGTCGGGAGGCAGATCCGGCAAGTCGAGCGGCGAGCAGAACTTCACCGGGAACTTCAGCGGGTACTCAAAAGGCCCGTACGGCAAGGCATATGACGAGATGTTCGATGCCGCGGGTGATGTGCGCACCCCGTATCGCGGCATCTACAAGGCGATGGCCGACGAGGAGTCGTCCGACCTGGTCGAGGCCCGCGTCGAAGCGCTGGGCCGCGCCTACCTCGATCAGGGTGTGACCTTCTCACTCTCCGGCAAGGAGCGCCCCTTCCCGTTGGACATTGTGCCGCGCGTGATCTCGGCCGGGGAATGGAGCAAACTCGAAGCGGGTATCACCCAGCGAGTGCAGGCGCTCGAGTTGTTCCTCGACGACATCTACGGCGAGCAGGAGATCCTGCGCGACGGCGTGCTGCCGAAACGGCTCGTCCATTCGTGCGAGCACTTTCATCGGCAGGCGGCAAACATCCGGCCGCCCAATGGTGTTCGCATCCACGTCGCCGGTATCGACCTGATCCGCGACGAGAACGGCGACTTCCGAGTTCTCGAGGACAACCTGCGGTCCCCGTCGGGTGTCTCGTACGTGCTCGAGAACCGCCGTGCGATGGCTCGCGTGTTCCCCGACCTCTTCTCCAAGCACCGCGTCCGCGCGGTCGCCGACTATCCGAGCCACCTGCTGCGCGCGTTGCGGGCGTCGGCGGCGTTCAACGAGGCCGACCCGAACATCGTCGTGCTCACCCCGGGTGTGGCCAACTCCGCGTACTTTGAACACTCGCTGCTCGCACGCCTGATGGGCGTCGAGCTCGTCGAGGGTCGAGATCTGTTCTGCCGCGACAACGTCGTCTACATGCGCACCACGGAGGGCGAGCAGCGCGTCGACGTCATCTACCGCCGCATCGACGACGACTTCCTCGACCCCATGCAGTTCCGTCCCGATTCGATGCTGGGTGTCGCCGGACTTCTCAACGCGGCCCGGGCCGGCAACGTGGTCATCTCGAGCGCGGTCGGCAACGGTGTCGGCGACGACAAGCTGATCTACACCTACGTCCCGGAGATCATCGAGTACTACCTCGGGGAGAAGCCGAGCCTGCAGAACGTCGACACCCTGCGCTGCTGGCTTCCCGAGGAATGTGAAGAGGTGCTCGACCGCATCGACGAACTCGTCGTGAAACCTGTTGAGGGATCGGGCGGATACGGCATCGTCTTCGGGCCCGAGGCCACCAAGGCGGAGCTGGACACCCTGGCCCGCAAGGTGCGCAACGACCCGCGCGGCTGGATCGCACAGCCTGTCGTCCAGTTGTCGACGGTGCCGACGAAGATCGGCAACGAGATCCGCCCGCGTCACGTCGACCTGCGTCCGTTCGCCGTCAACGACGGCGAGTCGGTCTGGGTCCTGCCCGGCGGTCTCACCCGCGTCGCCCTGCCGGAAGGCTCGCTGGTGGTGAACTCCAGCCAGGGCGGCGGCTCCAAGGACACCTGGGTGCTCGCCAGCCGGACGTCGGAGGCCGAACGCGAACTGTCCGGCGCGAAGGTGGTCACCACCAGTGGTGTCGCCGCGGCCCGGCCCGCCGACAACGCCCCCGACCCGGTGCACACCCAGACCCAACAGCAGCAACAGGGCGTGTCGTCCCAGTCGCAGTCACCGGGTGAACAGTGCCAGAGTCTCGGCGGCATGACTCAGCAGCAGGGTGGTGATCCCCGATGATGTTGGCGCGCAACGCCGAGTCCTTGTACTGGATCGGCAGGTACGTGGAACGCGCCGACGACATGGCGCGCATCCTCGACGTCGCGATCCACCAGTTGCTCGAGGACACCACCGTCGACGTCGACCAGCAGGCGCGACTGATCATCCAGGTGCTCGGGCTCGAGGCGCCGGAGACCGACGAGGAACTCGACGTCTGGTCGCTGACAGAGCGCGTTGCCTACGACGCCAACGCAGTCGGGTCGGTCGTCGACCTCATCCGCGCGGCCCGCGAGAATGCTCGCGGCGCAAGGGAAGTCACGTCGAGTGAGTTGTGGGAGTGTCTCAACACCACCTACAACGGACTCGACGCCGCCGAACGCCGTGCGCGCCGCCTCGGCCCGCACGAGTTCCTCTCGTACGTGAAGAACCGGGCGGCCATGTTCGCCGGCCTCGCCGACGCCACACTCAGCCACGACGACGGGTACCGCTATCTGCTGCTCGGCCGTTCCGTGGAACGGGTCGACATGACGATCCGAATGCTGTTGTCACGAGCCGGGGATCGCACGTCGTCGCCCGCGTGGGTCAACGTGCTGGTCTCTGCCGGCGGCCACGACACCTTCCTGCGCACATACCGCGGTGTCCTCGACGCGGAGAACATCGTCGAGTTCATGCTGCTCGACCGCCTGTTCCCGCGGTCGATCTTCCACGCGCTCAGCGTCGCCGAACGCAACCTCGGGCAGCTCGAGAAGGGCCCCAGCCGCGTCGGCGCCCAGGCCGAGGCCCAGCTGCTGCTCGGTCGGGCGCGGAGTTCGCTGGAGTTCCTCGAACCCGGCGAGCTGCTCGACGGGCTGCAAGAACGTCTCGTCGATCTGCAGGACACCTGCCGTGCCGTCAACGAGGCGGTCACCAAGCAGTACTTCCATGTGTCGCCGTACGTCTCGTGGGCCGACACGCGCGTCAGCGACAACCAAGTGATCGAGGAGAGTGAACTGTGAGCTGGCGTCTGCGCGTCGTCCATTCCACCGGTTTCGCCTACCACAGTCCCGTCACGTCGTCGTACAACGAGGCCCGGATCACGCCCCGCAGCGACGCCCGGCAGAACGTGATCGTCAATCGTGTCGAGACCGTGCCGGCCACCAGGTCGTATCGGTACACCGACTACTGGGGTACGGCGGTCACCGCCTTCGATCTCCATGCACCACATGAGGAACTCGAGGTGTCGGGCATGTCGGTCGTCGAGACCGAGGCCGGTCAACGCCCGGCCGAGGAGGACCAGGCGTCCTGGGAGGACATCCGCAGCGAGGCCGTCATGGACCGCTACGACGAGATGCTCTCCAACACCATCTATGTGCCGAAGAGCCGTCAGCTGATCGCGGCGGCGAAGAGGGTTGCCAAGGGACTCACGCCGGAGGAGACGGTCGAGGCGCTGTCCCGATACGTCCACCAGGAGATGGAGTACGTGCCCGGCACCACGGGCGTGCACACCACCGCCGTCGACGCCTGGAACGAACGCAAGGGCGTCTGCCAGGACTACGCGCACCTCACCCTGGTGATGTTGCGCGGCCTGGGGATTCCGGCCCGCTACGTGTCGGGGTACCTGCACCCGAAGCCGAATGCTGCGATCGACAAGACGGTCCAGGGCCAGAGCCATGCGTGGATCGAGGCCTGGACCGGCGGCTGGTGGGGTTACGACCCGACCAACGACACCCCGATCACCGAACAGCACGTGTCGGTCGGCGTCGGCCGCGACTACGCGGACGTGTCGCCGCTCAAAGGGGTCTACACCGGCGGCGGCGCAACGGATCTCGATGTCATCGTGGAGATCACCCGGTTGGCGTAGGTGTGTCGCCAGGCCTTCGTGGCTCGTCG